>JANOJK010000778.1:0-4025 GCA_031408165.1 Acidobacteriota bacterium
GACGGAGGGGACGGGAGGCAACGGGACACCATTCACACGGAGGAACGGAGCAACGGAGACGAACGGAGCTGCAACCGGCGCCTGCGTGCAGACGCGACGACAGGTATCCGCCGCGCCGCGCTCGCGCTACGGCCGGCCGAAGGCCGGCCTCGGCGGATCACAGCCCCGTTTGCCTCCGCTTCTTCGTTCCTCCGTGTGAATGTTGTTCTCACCAGATCACCCGCACGGCGCCGGATCTGCCGATGTCCGCATCGCGGGTCAGGAGCGGCAGTTCGAGGTCGCGCGCGGCCGCGCAGATGAGGGCGTCGAACGGGTCCCGGTTGATGCGGAGGTCGTCGGCGTCGAAGATCTGCGCCGAGGTCAGGTCGTAGGGCTGGTACGCGGGGTTGCTGAAAAGGTCGGCAAAAAACTCGCGCGGCGCGCGGCGAAGGTTGAGCCGCCCGCCGCGCGCGAGCAGGGCGACCTCCCAGATCACGGCCGCAGGGATATAGACAAGGGCCCGGCGCTGCTCCGCCCGATCGAAATGGGCCGCGGCGCGCCGGCCCAGGCGCGGGTTCGCCGCGGCGTGGTAGAGGAGGGCATGGGTGTCGGCGACGGCGGCGTCGAGATCAGCCACGGCGCCCGGGCTTCCGCGCCGGCGGCCGCTCCCGTACCGCCATCGGCCGCGCGAGCGACCGATCGAAGACGGTCCGGATGTAGGTATCGGCGCCGGCGAGATCCTCGTCGTCCTGCGGCAGGTCGACCGAGCCGACCACCGATCGGACCGCCGCCGCAGCGGTTCGTCCGCCGCTTCGCGCCTCGCCGACCAGGCGATCGATCACCTCGCTGACGCTGCCGCTGGCGCCGGCGCCGGCCTGGCCCTTCAGCCAGAGCAGGTTGTCCTCCCCGATCGTGATCGAAATCGCCCGCTTCATGACAATACGATATCATATTTATATCATAGCCGGCCCCGTACTGCTCAGCGCCGCAGGGTGATCGTTCGTTGATGGCTGCCGGTGGTGCCGCGCCGGTGCGCGCCGCGCGCAGGCACGCAGGGGGTGGGTCCCGTGCACGATGTGGCAGTCAGGTGGAGTCACGCCCGGAAGCGGATCGCCATATACTGCCCGACGCACCATGAAACTCGTTGCCCTCGACTGGATCATCGTCGTCTTCACGATCCTCATCTGCTTCGTGCCCGCGCTGTTCTTCGGGAAGCGCGCCGGGAGCAGCACCGCCGAATTCTTCGCCTCCGGCCGGTCGGTGCCGTGGTGGCTGGCCGGGCTGTCGATGGTCGCGACGACGTTCAGCAGCGACACGCCCAACTGGGTGACGCAGCAGGTCCGGCAGTACGGCGTGGCGGGCAACTGGCAATGGTGGGCGTTCGTGCTGACCGGCGTCTCTACCGTGTTCTTCTTCGCCCGCCTGTGGCGCCGCTCCGGGGTCATGACCGACCTGGAGTTCTACGAGCTGCGCTACTCCGGCACGGCGGCGTCGATCGTGCGCGGCTTCCGCGCGGTGTATCTCGGCCTGTTCTTCAACTGCTTCATCATGGCGATGGTGACGCTGGCGGCGTGCAAGATCGCCAACATCCTCTTCGGGCTGCCGCCGTGGCAGACGATCCTCGTCTGCGGGATCCTCAACGTCGTATTCGCGGCGCACTCGGGGCTGTGGGGCGTGCTCGTCATCGACATGGTGCAGTTCTTCATCAAGATGACGGCGGTCATCGCCGCGGCCTACTTCTCGCTGCTGGAAGTGGCGCGGCACACCGGCGTGGGCGACAGCGCCCTGTCGGGCCTGCGCGAGCTCGTGCGCATCCTGGGCGCCCAGCAGGTGAACTTCCAGCCCGGATCGCAGCCCGTCCTGTCCCCGATCGACGGCACGGGCCAGCCCATCCTCGACGTCATGCCGAATTTCGCGATGACCGAGCTGGCGCTGATGATCTTCATCGTCCCGATCGCGATCGGCTGGTGGGCCAACTGGTACCCGGGCGCCGAGCCGGGCGGCGGCAGCTACATCGCGCAGCGCATGCTGGCCTCGAAATCCGAGAAGGACTCCCTCGGCGGCACGCTGTTCTTCAATCTCGCGCATTACGTCCTCCGGCCGTGGCCGTGGATCATCACCGCGCTCTGCTCGATCGTGATCTTCCCGGAACTGCGGGACATCCAGGCCGCGTTCCCCGCCGCCGACCCGCGGCTGATCGGCCACGACAGCGCGTTCCCCGCGATGCTCAAGTTCCTGCCGGTGGGATTCGCCGGCCTGATGATGGGCGGGCTCATCGCCGCGAACTCGTCGACCATCCTGACCCACCTGAACTGGGGATCCTCGTATCTGGTCCACGACTTCTACCGCCGGTTCATCGCCCCGTCCGCCACCGAGAAGCACTACGTGATGGCTGGCCGCCTGGCGACCGTGGGGCTCTACGTCGTCGCGGCGTTCCTCAGCCTGCTGCTGGAGTCGGCCCAGGACGCGTTCGAGATCCTCATCTCGATCGGCGCGGGCACCGGTCTTCTGTATCTGCTCCGCTGGTTCTGGTGGCGCATCAATGCCTGGACCGAAGTGGTGGCGATGATCAGCTCCTTCACCATCTCGGTCGTCTTTTTCGTGTTGAAGAAGACCGGCCACGCCCAGCCGTTCGCGCACACCGTCCTCTATTCCGTGGCGTTCACGACGATCTGCTGGCTCGTGGCGGTCTACGTCACGCCGGAGACCAGCCGCGAGCGCCTGATCGCCTTCTACCGGAAGGTGCATCCGTCGGGCCCCGGCTGGCGCGTCATCCGCGAGGCCGCCGGCATCAGCCAGGCAGAGGCGGCGCTGCACAGCGACCGCATGGGTGCGGCGACACTGGGCTGGATCGCCGGATGCGTGACCATCTGGTCGTCGCTCTTCGCCATCGGCAACTTTCTCTACGGCCGCACCCAGCTCGCCGTGATCCTCACCGCCGTCTTCGCCGTCAGCGGCATGGTCCTCATCACCGTCACCAACCGGCTCTGGGACCGGCCCGCTGCCCCGGCGCCCACCCGCTGATACCCGCATCTGATGTCCGCATCCAAACGCGTGCTCGTCGTCGGTCTCGGCAACATGGGCCTCAGCCATGCGCTCGCGTATTCACGCATCGATGGATTCGACGTCGCCGGCC
This sequence comes from Acidobacteriota bacterium, assembly GCA_031408165.1. Classification (GTDB taxonomy): domain Bacteria; phylum Acidobacteriota; class Vicinamibacteria; order Vicinamibacterales; family 2-12-FULL-66-21; genus JAICSD01. Next base: position 3,116 of record JANOJK010000778.1, read on the forward strand.
TGTGCACGCGCGGGATCCGTACCCGCGCCGTCCCCGACGTGCTCGCCGCCGCTCACCGGTTCACGTCGTTCGACGATGCGCTCGGGGCCGTCAAGCCCGACGTCGTGTCGATCAACACGCTGCCAGACACCCACGCCGAATATGCGGTCAAGGCGCTGGACGCCGGCGCGCACGTCTTCCTCGAGAAGCCGATCGCCGAAACAGTCGCCGATGCGGAGCGCGTCACGGCTGCAGCGGTGCGCAACAAGCGGAAGCTGGTCGTCGGCTACATCCTCCGCCACCACCCGTCGTGGATGCGGTTTGTCGAGATCGCCCGCACGCTCGGGACGCCGCTCGTCTTCCGCATGAACCTCAACCAGCAGTCGAGCGGGGCCCAGTGGGAGACCCACAAGCGGCTGCTCGAGAGCCTGTCCCCCATCGTCGATTGCGGTGTCCACTACGTGGACATCTGGTGCCAGATCACACCCGCCAGGCCGGTGCGCGTCCACGCCGTGGGGGCGCGGCTCACCAACGACCTGCGCGAGGGGATGTACAACTACGGCCATTTCGAGGTGACGTTCGACGACGGGTCGGTCGGGTGGTACGAGGCGGGCTGGGGACCCATGATGAGCGAGACCGCGTTCTTCGTGAAGGACGTCATCGGGCCGAAAGGATCCGTGTCGATCGTGCTGGCCGCAGGCGTCGAGGCGCGCAAGTCGGACGACATCAACGCCCACACCCAGACCAACGAAATCCTGCTGCATCATGCCGAGCTTGCCCCCGACGGCACGCCGGCGCGTCCCGACGAGCGGTTCTCGACGGTCGACGAGCCCGGCCACGACGATCTCTGCGAGCGGGAGCAGCGGTTCCTGCTGAGGGCCATCGACGAGGACCTCGATCTGTCGGCGCACATGAACGACGCCGTGAAGAG
>JANOJK010000780.1:0-5175 GCA_031408165.1 Acidobacteriota bacterium
GGCTGGCCCGTCATCCTCCTGCACGCCTTCCCGCTGAATGCGGGCATGTGGCGTCCGCAACTGGAGCGCGTGCCGGAGGGCTGGCGCTTCATCGCGCCCGATCTGCGGGGGTTCGGGCGGTCTGCGGAAGGCCCGAGCCGCGGCCATCCTGAGATCACGATGGAAGACTACGCCACGGACGTTCTCTCATTGATGGACGCACTCGAGGTGGACGAAGCGGTGATTGGCGGGCTGTCGATGGGCGGCTACGTGACCTTCGCGATGCACCGGCAGGCGTCTTCACGGTTCACCGGCATGATCCTCGCGGATACGAGGTCGCAGGCCGACACGCCGCAGGCACGGGAGGCACGCGTGGGCATGCGCGAGGTGCTCGCGAAGCAGGGCGCGCGGGGCGTGGCGGACCAGATGCTGCCGAAGCTGCTCGCCGAGGCCACCCCCCGCGAGCGGCCGGACATCGTCCGGCAGACCGGCGCCCTCATCGAGTCGGCCTCGTCACCCGCGATCGACGCCGCGATCGGCGCGCTGATGACGCGGAGCGATTCGACGCCTGTCCTGGAGACCATCTCGTGCGCCACGCTCGTCCTGGTGGGCGAGGAGGACGCCATCACGCCGCCGGCCGACGCCGAGGCGATGCAGCGCGCCATCCCGCGATCGACGCTCACGGTGATCCGCGGTGCGGGCCACCTCTCGAACCTCGATCAGCCCGAGGTCTTTTCACGGGCGCTCGCCGACTTCCTGGTGTCGCCTCCCTAGCGCTCCTCGCTCCTCGCTCTCGGGACGCGCTATGATCGTGCGCATGTACCGCTGGCTCTTCATTCCGCTTTGCGCCGCGCTCCTGACGGCGCATCTCGCCGCTCAGCAGTTCACGCCCGCCCCCGGGGCGGAGCTGCTGCACCGGCCGCTCGACCAGATCCTCGACGTGAACGTCCGTGACGGCCTCGTCTACTACCGGGCGCTCAAGGCGGATCGCGGGCGGCTGGATCGTTACATCGCATCGCTCAACGTGACGCCGGCGACCTATCAGGCCTGGTCGAAATCGCAGCAGATGGCGTTCTGGGTGAACGCCTACAACGCGTTCGTGCTCCAGTCGGTCATCAGTCACTATCCGCTCAAGGGCACGCTCAAGCAGATCCCCGGGGCGTTCGACAAGAGGACGTGGCGCGCGGCGGGGAAGACAGTGACGCTCGACCAGATCGAGAAGACGATCCTTCCCGACTTCAAGGAGCCGCGCCTGTATCTCGCGCTCGGCCGGGGCGCCGTCGGCAGCGGCCGCCTCCGCAGCGAGGCCTACACCGCGGATCGCCTCGAGAAGCAGCTGTCCGACATCCAGGAGGAGTTCGTCGACAACCGTCACATGTATCGCCTCGACCGAATGTCCGGCACGCTGTCGGTGACGCCGATCATGAGCTGGCGGGAAGCGGAGTTCACCGGGGCGTATGCCGACAAGGCGGACGCGGTCTTCGCTCAGCGCTCGCCCCTCGAGCGCGCCCTCGTCGCCTTCATCACGCCGCGCCTGCTCCCGTCTGAGAAGGAGCTGATCAGGAAGAACGAATGGAAGATGGCGTTTCTGGAGATGGACTGGCGCCTCAATGACTTGACGGGCGGACGGGGGGAGTGAGGTGAAAGGTAGAAGTTAGAAGGCAGAAGGCAGAAGGCAGAAGGCAGAAGGCAGAAGGGCTGAAGGCAGGAGCAGCGTGGATCTAGGTCTTACCGACAAAGTCGCCGTGATCACCGGGTCGAGCCGCGGGATTGGCCTCGCGAGCGCGCGGTCGCTCGTCGCCGAGGGTTGCCGGGTGTGTCTCTGCGCGCGCGGCGCCGAGCAGCTCGCAAATGCGGCGCTCGAGGTCGAGGCGGCCGCGAAGCGCCCCGGGATGATCGCCACGGTGCAGGCCGATGTCTCGACGACGGCCGGCATCGAGCTCGTCATCTCTCGCGCCGTCGAGGCGTTCGGCGGCCTCGACATCCTGGTCAACAATGTCGGCCGCGCCGCGGGCTCCGATCTGCTCGGGACGACCGATGCCGAGTGGCAGGCCGCGTTCGACGAGACGCTCTTTCCCGCGATCCGCGCGTCGCGGCTCGCGGTGCCGCACATGAAGCAGCGCGGCGGCGGCACGATCATCATGATTGCGTCGATCTACGGCCGGGAGGCCGGCGGGCGGATGACGTACAACGCCGTCAAGGCGGCCGAGATCAGCCTCGCCAAGGCGCTCTCACAGCAGCTCGCGCCCGCGAACATCCGCGTGAACAGCGTCGCGCCGGGATCGATCATGTTTGCCGGCGGCTCCTGGCACAGGCGCCAGCAGGCGGATCCCGCCGGTATCGCCGACATGATCAAGCGCGAGCTCCCGTTCGGCCGCTTCGGGCGCCCCGAGGAGGTCGGCTCCGTCGTCGCGTTCCTGGCGTCCACCCGTGCGAGCTGGGTGTCGGGCGCGTCGATCGTGGTCGACGGGTCGCAGGGACGGTCGAATATCTGACGGTTTCACGTATCATCCCCCGATGCTCCTGACCCGGCTCGCGGACCTGATTCAGTCCTCCGCCGACTGGCTGTTCGTGCCGGTTCTCGTCATCGTGCTGTTCGGCGCAGGCATCTTCCTGACCCTGCGGCTCGGCCTGGTGCAGATCCGGCGGTTCGGCGAAGCGCTGCGCGCGTTCTTCGGCGGGCGCGCCGTGGGACCGACGGGCGTGCTGACGCCGTTCCAGGCGTTCATGACCGCGCTCGGGACGACCATCGGCACCGGGAACATCGCGGGTGTCGCCGCGGGGATCGTATCGGGCGGGCCAGGGGTCCTGTTCTGGATCTGGTGTTACGGCTTCTTTGCGACGGCCATCAAGTTCACAGAGGCGGTGCTCGGCCTGACGTTCCGCGAGGCGAAGGGGCACGAGACCGTGCGCTCGGGCCCGATGTACTACCTGCGCGACGGTTTCAAGTCCCCGGCGCTCGCGATGACCTACGCCGTCGTCGCCGGCATCGCCGCGCTGACGACGACGCCGTTCACGCAGACCAATTCCATCGCCCTCGTGATGAACACGCAGGTCGGCGTGCCGCGGTGGATCTCCGGCATCGTAATCGCGGTGCTCACCTGGCTGGTGATCATCGGCGGAATCAAGTCGATCGGCCGCGCGTTCGAGAAGCTGGCGCCGGCGAAGGTGGGGATCTATCTCGTCGGCAGCCTCGTCGTGATCGTGTCGTTCGCCTCGAGACTGCCCGACGTGCTCGCGATGGTGTTCCGCGAGGCGTTCACGACGCAGTCCGCGATGGGCTTCGGCATGTTCACCGCGATCCGGTACGGGCTCGCGCGCGGCCTGTACGCGAACGAGGCGGGCTACGGCACCGCCGCCGTTGCCTACGGCACGGCCCAGAGCACGCGCCCCGCGCAGCAGGGGCTGAACGCCGTGATGGAGACGTTCATCGTTTCCTTCGGGACCTGCACGCTCACCGCGCTGACCGTCATGCTGTCGGGCGTCGTCGACTGGAGCCTTCCAGCCGCCGAACGCGCGACGAGCACCGCGGCCGTCGGGCTTGCGTTCGATTCCGCCATGCCCGGCATCGGCGGCTACCTCTTGTCGTTCTGCGTCTTCCTCTTCGGCTACGGCACGCTCATCGGCTGGGCGTATTACGGCGAGCAGTTCCTCGAGTACTGGCTGGGGCCACGCGTGGTGATGCCGTATCGCTGGATCTACTGCCTGCTGATCCCCTTTGGCGCGGTCGCGAAGGTCAACCTGGTGTGGGCGTGGGGCGACCTGATGAACGCGCTGCAGATCTTCCCGAACCTGGTCGGGGTCCTCGGCCTGAGCGCGCTCGCCGCCCGAATCGCGCGCGAGCCGCGGCCCCGCGAGACGGGCACGCCGACGCCGTAGGCTCCGGCCGGTACGCGGCCGGCGCAATCAGGTAGCGCCACGCCCCTTTGCGTCCGCCTGCCGTGCCAGGCCCGCCCCGCACGGACGGTGGGGGGGCCCGCGACCATGAAAAGTCTGCTCTGCGTGCTGACTTTTCATGGTATCGTTCAGGGGATATGATCGCCCGGCCCGGCCACGAGCAGCGCGTGCTGGCGCTGCTCCGCCGGCACCGCGTCGTCGCGATCCTGGGCCCGCGCCAGGCCGGCAAGTCCACGCTCGCGCGCCGCATCGCCGCCGCGCGCGATGGATCGGCGGCCTTCTTTGACCTCGAAGATCCACGGGATCTTGCCCGCCTGACGGATCCAATGCTGGCGTTGGAGCGGCTTCGCGGGCTCGTCGTTCTGGACGAAGTCCAGCGCCGGCCGGACCTGTTCCCCGTGCTCCGGGTGCTCGCCGATAGGCGGGGGGTGGCGACGCGATTCCTGGTTCTTGGCAGCGCGTCGCCCGGCCTCCTGCGACAGGCGTCCGAATCGCTGGCGGGCCGAATCGCGTATCACGATCTCGCCGGATTCACGCTCGACGAGGTCGCGGCCACCCCGCCCGAGCGGTTGTGGCTGCGCGGCGGATTTCCCAGGGCGTTTCTCGCGCGGACCGACGGGGCGAGCGCTGAGTGGCGCCGCGAATTCATCCGAACCTATCTCGAGCGGGACGTGCCGCAGCTGGGGATCACCGTGCCGGCGGTGACGCTGCGCCGTCTCTGGACGATGGTGGCCCATTACCACGGACAGTTGTGGAACGCGTCCGAATTCGGCCGCGCGTTCGGTGTGGCCGACACGACCGTGCGCCGGTGGGTGGATGCGCTCACCGGCACGTTTGTCGTCCGGCAATTGCCGCCGTGGCATGCCAATATCGGAAAGCGCCAGGTCAAGGCGCCGAAGCTGTATGTCGCCGACAGCGGCCTCCTGCATACGCTCCTCGACATCGACACGTCGACCGATCTCGATAGGCATCCGAAGGTGGGTGCCTCGTGGGAGGGCTTTGCCATGACGCAGGTCGTCGCGCGGCTGGGGGCGCGTCCCGATCAGTGTTACTTCTGGCGGACGCACACTGGTGCGGAGCTCGACCTCTTGATCGTACGGGGACGCGAGCGCCTGGGGTTCGAGTTCAAGCACACGACGGCGCCCGCGACGACGCCGTCCATGCGATCGGCGCTGCAGGATCTCGCGCTCTCGCGGCTCGACGTCGTGCACGCCGGCCGCGACACGTTCGTTCTGGCGCCGAAGGTCCGCGCACTGGCGCTCTCGCGGCTGCTGGAGGACCTGTCTCCGAGGGGGCGGT
>JANOJK010000788.1:0-2610 GCA_031408165.1 Acidobacteriota bacterium
CACATCCCGCGGTGGCACGGCGAAGGAACGGGTCACCACCTCTCCCTCTGCGCCGAGAAAGCCGCGGTCCTGGCCTTGGATCGACAGCCGCACGGCGCCCGCGTCGCCCGTACGAATCACGATTGTCTTTTCAGCTTTCAGTGGCACGCGTGTGCCGGCCGGTACTTCGCGCTCGAGAAACCGCGCGCCATCCACGGTGACCCGCATCCAGGCGTGTCGCGTGGTGGTGATCGCCGATTCCGAGGTGGAATCCGTCGCGGCAGCGGAAGAAACCGGCGGCAGCGCCTCCGGCGCGGGCGGCGCGACAGGTGGTTCCGGGGTGGTCGCGGGGATCGAGGTGGATTCGGGCGCGCGATCGCGCAGCGTCCTCACCAGCAGCCCCCCGGCGACGAGCACAATCAGTGCACCACCGAGCACCGCCGGCGTCGATGACCAGGATCGCCGACGTGCGGGGGGTGTGCGCACGGATTCGACCGGCTCTGGATGAGGTGGTTCGCTCGCGCCCTCGAGAAAGACCAACGAACCGGAGTCGGTATCCGTCAGTGCGGGAAGATCCGTCAGTGCAGGCGGATCGGCGGGAACCGGGACGTTCTGTGCCGCTCGCGGCGGCGGCCGGTTCGCGTCCGTGTTCACGCCGTCTTCAGCAGGAGGTGTCTTGCTTGACCGGACGAACACCTCGAATTCGTCACCGAGCGCCCCCCGCTCCGCTCTGCAGCGCGCGATGGCTCCTCTAAGGCGCTCGAGTTCTTCCAGCGCCGCTTGCTTATCGAATGGCGCCCCTTCGCGTCCCTCGTTGTCCATTGGTGTAGTTGACTGCGCCGCGGCCTGCGCGTCAACCACGACACGGCCCGGCCGCGTGCGTTGGGGGAAATTCAACCGGGAACTGATGAGATGGAGACATGAGCCGTTCGATCTGCCCGTCGGCGCCATCAGCCGCCCGAGCGCGTCCGATACGCGGCGTAGGCGATGATTGCGGCCATCACCAGGAGGGCGATGCGTGCCACGCCCATCAGCCTCGTGTTGGCGACGTGTCTTGTGCCTTTCGGCTTCATGCCGGTGACGGCGGCCGCGGCGGCGAGCAGCGCTGCGAGGAGGAGCCACGTCAGCCACGTCATGGTGGTGAGCATACTCCGGTGGACGTATCTTCGGCGGGCGCGCCTGCCGAATCGCAGCGGTTCGTCCCAGGCTGGTTGACCCTGCTGCCCATTTCGGCGAACGTAGCGGTCATGCGTCAATCCATCCTGTTCGTGGCTCTTGTGGCGTTTCTCTCCACCGCGTCGTTGAGTGCGGGCCCGATGACCGCCGTCGAGCGGCAGCGTCTGATCGCGCATTTCGAGATGACCGGCGCGTGGCTCGAGAGCGAAGTGGCCGGCCTGTCGAAGGCCCAGTTGACGTTCACGATGACGCCCGGGAGCTGGAGTGTCATGGAGGTGGTCGAGCACCTGGCGATTGCGGAGCCGCAGTACTGGAAGACCTTCCAGGACTCGCTCGCCAAACCGGAGCAGCCCGATTTCAAGCCGCAGGCCACCGACGAGGCCATGTTGTGGTACGGCATCGATCGCACGCGTCGCGCCACCACCGGTGACGCGCGCGTCCCGCGCGGCACCTATGCCACCGTCAACGACTCGCTCGCCGCGTTCCGGAAGCTGCGCGCCGAGATGATGCAGTTCGCCAGGACCACGGACGAGGCTCTGCGCAGCCGCCAGTACCTCACCGCGAGCCAGGACCTCTATCAGTGGTTTCTGATGATCTCGACCCACTCGCAGCGCCACATCCTGCAGATTCGCGAGGTCAAGGCGCACAAGAATTTTCCGAAGGGGTAGGCGCGGCCGACCTCCGGCCCGAGGCTCAGCCCTGACCCTGGCCGATCTGAATCGGTGCGACGCAGTCCGCATCCCCGGCGCGGATCGGCAGCCAGCGGTGGAAGACCGGGTCCGAGGCACCGACGAACATGACCGGGGTCAGCGCCGCGGCGTCGAAGGCCGCTTCGGTCCGCGCCAGCTGCTCGCGGAAGCCCGCGATGGACGGCGACTCCACGATCGCGAAGTAGGCCTGGCGCGTCGTGCCCGGTTCGCTGATACGGCGGTGCGCGAGGCAGCGAGGCTCGTGCGATGCGGACTCGAGCCCGGCCTCGCGCGCGGCGGCGAGCAGCTCGCCGGGCGTCATGCGCCCGGCCAGGCCGCGGTTGAACTCGCCGTGGAGCACGATCGGGATCGACGAGGTCGCCGGCGTGTCCAGCGACTCCATCGCACGGTGAAAGATCTGGCGGGACAGGCTGGCTACCAGCTCGAGACCGGTGCGCGCCGACAGCAGCGGCGCGTTGGGCCCCTCGGCCGCCTCGAGCGCCAGCGTCCATTTTCCGACGTGCGCGCGCTCCACCGTGTAGGGCTCCGACCGCGTGGTCTCGAGCGAGTCGATGAACAGATAACCGAGGACCGCGATCGCGGCCAGCCCGATCGCCATTCTGATCAGCACGCGCGAACGCTTCTTTTCCGCCAACGCCATCTACAACTTGCGATCTACGCCGCGGGCCTTGACGAACGACCGCACGGCCATCACGATGTAGCCAAGCGTCAGCACGGCCATGATGGTCTGCGAGACGACGGCGGC
>JANOJK010000817.1:0-6805 GCA_031408165.1 Acidobacteriota bacterium
TGATCTCGTCGGCCTTGTCCCAGATGGGCATGTCGGGCGCCATCATGGCGTCGAGCAGTTCCGCGCCGTGCTGGATCTGCTCCGCCATCGCCGTGAAATCGTCGAAGAAGCGCTCTTCTCTTGGAATCAGTCTGAACGCCACGCTGCCTCCCCGGCCGTCTGTCCCGTTATTAGCAGCATTGTTACACAGAGGCCGAAATTAACGCGGCTGTAACCCGGACGCGACATGGGGGCAACACCGGCCCCGTAATCTTGCCCTGTCGAGCGCGGGGCGATGCTCCCGCGAGGAGGCCTGCAGAGTATGTGTCGTAGTCTTCGTCTTCGCCCGAGCCGCATTCTCACCCTGATGTTGTGTGCCGCCACGGTGCTGGTCGCGGTTCCGTCCGCGTTCGCCCAGGGCTTCTATTACAAGGAGGTCAAGAAGGACGACCGCATCTACGTGTTCAACGTGGCCGCCAACGCCGAGCGGTTCGAGAAGACCGGCGAGATGGGCATCGGCATCACCAGGCCCGGCGTCGGCCCCAACGGCGAGACCGTCGTGGGCGACAACGAGCGGGCGCTCCAGCTCTTCTTCTTCAAGAACAATATCTCCGAGGCTGTGGCGGAGCCGGTGCCGCCGGTCCAGACGATCGTGTGGCGCGACGGCAAGACGCGGATCCAGACCGACGCCGCATACCTCGAGATGTCGAGCCGCGTCCAGGTGCGCTTCACGGAAGAACTGCCTGACGACAACACCCAGCTGGCCGGCACCCCGGCCAGGGGCGTGCAGCGGCCGTCGTTCCGCATCCGCCGGGCGAAGTTCAAGCTCGAGGGCTGGATGATGCGGACGTGGCTCACCTACGAGACACAGCTGAACTTCGCGGCGCTCAACGGCGCCAACGTGGGCGCCCTGCTCGAGGACGCGGCGTTCGACGTCGACGTGACGAAAGGCAAGGGCTTGTTCCGCGTACACGCCGGCCAGTTCAAGCCGCCATGGGGCGCGCAGGAGATGACCTCGTCGGGGAGCCAGATGTTCGTGGACCGCGCCCTCGTCAGCAACAGCTTCTTCCGCGGCCGTGAGACGGGCGTGGCGGTGTGGGGCGCGACCCGGAACAACAAGATCGAGTGGCGCATCGGCGCGTTCAACGGCAACGGCCTGACGCGCGTCAGCAACGACAACGACCAGCTGCAGTACAACGCGCGCCTGATGTGGCAGCCCAACGGCAGCCAGGTCCTCAACCAGCGGGCCTGGGTCACCGGCGCGTTGTACTCGGAGAGTGACTTCGAGTCGACGACGGTGCCGATTTATGCGGTCGCGATCAACTGGGAAAACCTGAACAACTTCGCGGCCACGACCGGCAACGACCAGAAGTTCAATGCGGTGAGCGTGGACGGCATCTACAAGTTCAAGGGCTTCTCGGCGAACGGCATGTATGCGTTCGCGAGACGGCGGCCGGAGACGGGCGCCAGGTTCGAGCAGGCCGGCGGCTTCCTCCAGGCCGGCAAGCTCTTCAGCCGACGGCGCTACGAGGTCGCGGCCCGCTACGGCCAGTTCGATCCGACCGACCTGACCTCGAGGAACAACACCAGGGAAGCCCGCGGGGCGTTCAACTACTATTACGCGCGGCACGGTCTGAAGTGGCAGAACGATGTCGGCCAGGTCGAGGTCCAGGCCGGTCCGACCGCCCCGGCCGTGAAGACCTGGGAAATCAGATCGCAGCTGCAGTTCATCTTCTGACAAGCGGAAACGTGGGAGCATTCACATGATAAAACGTGCACTCGTCGGAACGGCCCTTGCCGTCGCAGGGACCGCGGTGGTGCTGGGACAGGCGGTCAAGGTCGATCCCGCGCTGACCGCCTATGCGCGCACCAGCGGCGTGTCGGGCAGCCTGAGCAGCGTGGGCTCCGACACGATGAACAACATGATGACGCTCTGGGCCGAGACGTTGCGGAAGTTCTATCCGAACGTGAAGGTCCAGGTCGAGGGCAAGGGTTCGTCGACGGCGCCGCCGGCGCTCATCGCCGGCACCGCGCAGTTCGGTCCGATGTCGCGGCAGATGCGCGCGACCGAGATCGACCAGTTCGAGGCGAAGTACGGCTACAAGCCAACGGAGCTCAAGACCAGCTACGACGCACTCGCGGTGTACGTCCACAAGGACAACCCGATCGAGAAGCTGACGCTGGCCCAGGTCGAGGCGATCTTCAGCAAGAGCCGCAAGCGCGGCTACAAGCAGAACATCACGACGTGGGGGCAGCTGGGCCTGACCGGCGACTGGGCGAACCGCCCGATCAGCCTCTACGGCCGCAACTCCGCGAGCGGCACCTACGGGTTTTTCAAGGAGCACACCCTGAAGAACGGCGACTATAAGGACACCGTGAAGGAGCAACCGGGCTCCGCCTCGGTGGTGCAGGGTATTACGGAAGATCGCTTTGGCATCGGTTACAGTGGCATCGGCTACCGGACGTCGGGCGTCAAGGCCGTGGCCCTGGCGGACACCGACAAGGGACCGTTCTCGAGCGGCAGCTACGAGGACGTGACCAGCGGCAAGTACCCGCTGTGGCGCTTCCTGTACATCTACGTCAACAAGGCGCCCGGACGACCACTCGATCCGCTGGTCGCGGAGTTCACCAAGTTGATGTACAGCAAGGAAGGCCAGGAGGCGGTCGTGAAGGACGGCTACATGCCGCTGCCGGCATCGATCGCCAGCGCCGAAGCGGCCAAGGTCGCGAAGTAGCGGCGATCCTGACAGCCTGATACAGTGACGGGCCGGCGGTGGCAGCCGCCGGCCTCTTCCGTCTCACATGGAATCGTCCGCACTCTCCGTCCGGCACCAGATGGCCGCCGCCTCGAAGCGGATCGGACGTCTCAGGCGCGTCGATCGCGCGGCGGTCGTCGTCATCACGCTGGGCGGCCTGGCCGTCGTCGTGGCGGTCCTCGGCATCCTGGTCTTCGTCGCCAACGAAGCCATCCCGCTCTTCACCTCCGCCACGTTGAAGCCGGGCGGCGAGACCCGGATCTCGACCGCGCTGTCCCCGGCCAACGCCTCCGCGCTGCGCGCGGTCGGCATCGACGAATATCAGAAGTACGTTTTCACGGTCGAACCCTCCGGGTCGGTCGTGTTCCACCGGGTCGACTCGGGCGCGCGCGCCACGGAGGCCGCCGTCCCGGGGCTGGGGACCGCGACCGTGACCTCCTCGTCGCGCAGCGTCGTCGGCCATTTCGTGGCGGCCGGCCTCAGCGACGGGCGCGCATCGCTGATGCAGGTGAGGTACGTCCCGCAGTACGAAGCCCAGACTCTGAAGGACGTCTCCATCGAGGTCCGCGAGCGGGCGGTCGTGACGCTCGATGACGCCGCGCGTCCCGTCAGACAGCTCTCCTATATCGAACAGGACGAACAGAAGTTCGTCGCCGGCATCGTGGCGGACGACGAAGTGCGGTACTGGTGGACCGACGCCGAAGGGGCGGAGCATCGCGCGCAACTGCGCGTGGACGCGCCGCAGCGCATCACCCATGTCCGCATCGGCCGCAACGGATCGCTCCTGGCGGGGACCGACGGCGGGCGTGTCTATCACTGGGAGCTCACGCCGCAGCCCCAGCTGACGGACGTCTCCCCCGTCAGCGCCTCCGCCATCACGGCGCTCGAGTGGACGCTCGGGGGCAACTCCTGGATCGCGGCCGCCGAGGACCGCAGCCTGTCGGGATGGCTCCGCGCGCCGACGGCCGACAGTTCGGGATACGTGATGGTACAGGCGCACACCTTCGTGCCGCAGGCGACGCCGGTGGTCGGGCTGTCCCTCTCGGGACGCGAGCGGAGTTTCGCGACGGCAGGGCGGGACGGCACCATCGTGCTGCGCCATCAGACCTCGGAACGCGTGCTGGCCACGCTGCCGGCCACCGGCGCGGTCAGCGCGGTGCTCATCACGCCCAAGGCGGACGGGATGCTGACGCTCGAGAACGGCGTCCTCGAGCGATTCGCCCTGTTCAATCCGCACCCGGAAATCAGCCTGAAGACGCTGTTCGGCAAGGTCTGGTACGAGGGCTACGCCAAACCCGAGTACGTGTGGCAGTCCACCGGCGCCACCGACGACATCGAGCCCAAATTCAGCCTCGTCCCCCTCATCTTCGGCACGATGAAGGGGACGCTCTACGCGATGCTGTTCGCGATTCCGCTGTCCGTGCTCGCCGCGCTCTATACGTCGCAGTTCGTGGATTCGTCGCTCCGCGCCAGGATCAAGCCGACCGTCGAGATCATGGCGGCGCTGCCGAGCGTCGTCATCGGTTTTCTCGCCGGCCTCTACCTCGCGTCGGTGGTGGAACGCAACCTGGTCGCCGTGCTGCTGATGTTTCCGTTGATGCCCCTCATCGGGACGTCCGGAGTGTTTCTCTGGCACCTGATTCCGAAGACCGTGACGAGCCGGCTCAAGCCGGGCACGGAGCTCTTGCTCATCATCCCGCTCCTGCTCCTGGCCGGGTGGCTCGCGACACTCATCTCCCCGGCGGTCGAGGCCTCGGTTTTCGGGGGGGACGCGCGCGGGTGGATCCAGAACACCCTGGGGCTCACCTACGACCAGCGGAACTGCCTCGTGGTCGGCATCGCGATGGGGTTTGCCGTCATTCCGATCATTTTCACCATCGCGGAGGACGCGTTCTCCAGCGTGCCGGCGAGCCTGAGCGCCGCTTCGCTGGCGCTCGGGGCCAGCCGGTGGCAGACGGCGGTGCGCATCGTGCTCCCCACCGCCAGCCCCGGCGTGTTCTCGGCCATCATGGTCGGCTTTGGCCGCGCCGTGGGAGAAACGATGATCGTGCTGATGGCGACGGGCAACACGCCCGTGATGGAGTGGTCGATCTTCAACGGCATCCGCACGCTGTCGGCGAACATCGCCGTCGAGATTCCGGAAGCCCCGCACGCCAGCACGTTGTACCGCACGCTGTTTCTTGCCGCCGCCCTGCTCTTCCTCATGACATTCGTGGTCAACACCGTGGCTGAGATCATCCGCCAGCGGCTGCGCGACCGGTACAAGGCGATTTGATGGCCACGCGCGACCGTCTGCAACGCGGCGACTCCGCGATCTGGCTGGCCGGCAGCGGCCTCGGCACCTGCCTGCTTCTGATCGCCGGGATGATCGCGCTCATCCTGTCCAACGGGCTCGGGTTCTTCTGGCCCGGCCCCCTCGAGCAGTTGACGCTGGCCGACGGGACCAAGGTCCTCGGCGAGATCAGCGGCCGCGAGCCGATTCCGGCCCCCGGCACACCAGAACATCTCACCCGTTTCCGCGTCCAGTTGAAGCTGGGGAACCGGGACCTGACTGGCACCGACTTCCGCTGGATCGACGAGGACACCATCAAAGGGCGCGAGAAACCCGGCGACGTGCTCTACATCGAGCGACGGGAGTACGGTCCCTTCATCGGACGCCTCGTCGCCATCACCGACGGCGACCGCCAGGTTGCGAGCGGAACGGATGCCGTCCTGGCGGCTCTGCCAGCGCTCGTGGCGCGGGCGGAGGCTGATCGCAAGGCCGTGCGGCATCTGGAACGCGACGAAATGGGGACGGTGAACTACCGGATCGAGCAGGCCCGGCTGGAGATCCGGCGCCTCGAGCTCCAGGCCGCACAATCACCCGGGACCGACATGGCCGGCGCCCGGGCGCAAATCGAACAGCGGGTGGCGGGGCTGAAGGAAGAGTACGGGCGGCTGGAGTCACGTCTCCTCGAACAGGTCACCTCTGCGTCGCGGGTCAACGTCACCCTTCAGGCGGCGGACGGGGCCGAAAAGCAGCTGCCCGCCCTCGACATCTATCGCGCCTACCCGGCCAACCGGCTGTCGACATTCGAGCGTGCGGGCGTCTACGCCTCCCGCCTGTGGGAGTTCCTCTCCGCGGAGCCGCGGGAGTCGAACACCGAGGGAGGCATCTTTCCGGCGATCTTCGGCACCGTGATGATGGTGATGCTCATGAGCATCCTGGCCGTGCCCTTCGGCGTGCTGGCCGCCCTCTACCTTCGCGAGTACGCGAGGCAGGGGTTTTTCGTCCGCGCGGTCCGCATCGCCGTGAACAACCTCGCGGGCGTGCCCTCCATCGTCTTCGGCGTCTTCGGGCTCGGATTCTTCGTTTACGTGGTGGGCGGCAGCATCGATTCGGTCTTCTATCAGGAGAGCCTGCCGACGCCGACCTTCGGGACCGGCGGCATTCTGTGGGCGTCGCTCACGCTCGGCCTGCTGACCGTGCCGGTCGTCATCGTCGCGGCGGAGGAAGCCCTGTCCGCGGTGCCGCGGTCGATGCGCGAGGCCTCGCTGGCGGCCGGCGCGACCACCTTCCAGACGATCATGCGCGTCGTGCTCCCGGCGGCCGCGCCCGGCATCCTGACGGGGTTGATCCTCGCGATGGCGAGGGGCGCCGGCGAAGTGGCGCCGCTGATGATCACGGGCGTCGTCAAGCTGGCGCCCGACCTGCCGATCGACGGGTACTTCCCGTCCGTCCACTTCGAGCGCAAGTTCATGCACCTGGGCTTTCACATCTACGACGTCGGCTTCCAGAGCCCCAACGTCGAAGCCGCCAAGCCGATGGTGTACGCGACCTCGATCCTCCTGCTGCTGATCGTGGTGCTGCTCAACCTGACCGCGATCGTCGTCCGCACGCGGCTGCGGCGGCGTTACAGCACGTCGGCATTCTAGGAACGAATGGAGAGCCCCGCCACGCCCGCCACTGCGCCGACCGACGGCAGCACGGCGATCCAGATTCGGGACGCGAAGCTGTGGTACGGCGAGAAGCAGGCGCTGCACGGCATCACCATGGACATCCCGCGCAACCAGGTCACGGCCTTCATCGG
>JANOJK010000829.1:0-3289 GCA_031408165.1 Acidobacteriota bacterium
TCCTGGCGCGCGCGTGTGATGTCGAAGGCCCGGCTCTTGGTGAAGAAATCGACGCGGCGGCGGTAGAGCGGCGGCTCGATGCCGAAGGGAGCGCAGAGCGCTTCGCACGCGGCGCCCGCGAGCCACACCGGCCAGACCGGCAGGTGCAGCCGGGGCGGCGGCACCTTGGCGTCCTGCGCGATCAGCGCGACGAGATCGTTCAGCGTGGGCACTTCCCCGCCGGCGAGAATGTAGGTACGGCCCGCCGCACCGGGAACCTCCGCACAAAGGCGGAACCCTTCGACGAGGTCGTCGATGTAGGTCAGGTGGTAGAAGATTTCGCCATCCCCGAGGATCACGAACCTGCGGCGCGCCACGCCGCGGAACAGCTTCAGCAGGCGGCGGTCGCCGGGGCCGTAAATCCCGCTGGGCCTGGCGATGACCACCTCGATACCGGTCCGCGCCGCCGCGTCGAGCGCGATCCGCTCCCCTTCCACCTTCGAGTCCTGATACACGTCGCCGGGATTGAAGGGCGCATCCTCGTTCGCCGCCGCGGGCCTGATGTCACCGTGCACGCCGACGGTGCTGCAGTGCACGAGGCGCCTGACGCCGTACTTCGCGGCGGTGTCGATCAACTGCCCCACCGCCGTGGCGTTGACCTGGCGGTACACGTTCTCGGGCAGCCCCGCCTGACGGTACAGCGCCGCAATGTTGTAGATGACGTCGAACCCCTCGTCAACCGCACGGGGCAGCGACGCAGGGTTCGCGAGGTCGCCGATCCTCAGCGGAATGCCGCTGTCCCGCAGGTGCGCGGCGCGCGTGTCTGAGCGCACCATGGCCGAGACGTCGTGGCCGCGCGCCTTGAGCCCGAGCGCGAGATGGCCTCCCGTGAACCCGGTTGCGCCCGTGACGAGAACCTTCACCGCTCGGCCACGACGGTCACGGGCGATCCGAGCAGTCGCATGAGCCCCGCGCGGGCCATCCCCCCCTCGACGCGCCGCGTCCACGTCTCGGAATTCAGGCGCTTGTGGAGCGCGATCGGCAGGACGAACTGCCGGTGTTCGGCGGTGATCGTGAAGCCTGCGCCGGCGACGACCCGGGCCACCGCCCGCGGCGAGAACACGCGATACGCTTCGACGGCGGGGTCCATGGTCCGTGTCACCCGCCGGACGAGCGCCTGAAGCGCCGCCGCGCTGTAGAGAGACGGATAGTCGAACACGACGCGGTTCGACGCGACCCGGCACAACTCCCGCAGTGACGCCCGCCAGTCCGGCGTGTGCATCAGCACGCGCAGGCAGACCACCGAATCAAACTCGCGATCCGGAAAATCCAGCCGGTGCGCATCGCCGCGCGCGAAGGTGACAAGGGCCCCCGCGTCGCGCGCCCGGCGCCCTGCGACCTCCAGCATTTCGGCGGAGGCGTCGACGCCCGTCACGAGGGCGCCCCGCTTCGCCAGCGCGATGGCGGCGCGGCCGGTTCCGGTCCCGACGTCCAGCACGCGGCGCCCCTCGACGGGCGCCAGGAACGCGGCGATCTGCTGCTCCTGCGTGTCGGCGATGAGGCGCCCGATCGGGCCGCTGAAGCGCAGCGCGTCGAAGCGCTCGGCCATCGCGGGATCGGCGTAGACCTCGTAGGAGTAGTGGCGTGAGTTGTCAGCCACTCACGCCACATCCGCCATCTGCGGCGCGCGATCCCCGAAAAGATGCGCGCAGGCCTGCCGCGTCCGCGCGAGGTAGGCGTCGTAGCTGTACTTCGTGTCGGCGAGATGGCGCGCCCGTGCGCCCACGGCGCGGCCGCGCTCCGGATCCGTGATCGCCACGAGGATCCCCGCGGCGTACGCGTCGGGCGTCGGCTCGGTGAGGAACGCGACCTCGTCGTCCAGGACCTGGGTGTGCGTCAGCAGCCGCGTCGCGACGATCGGACGTCCCGACCGCAGGTACTGATAAATCTTCAGCGGTGTGTTGGTGCCGAGGCTGCGCGGCGAGACGAGCACGTCGGCCGCGTCGAGGAACGCGGGGATCTCCTCGGCGGGGCGCTGACCGGCGAACACCGTCGCCCCCCCGATGCCGGCGGCCAGCGCCTGCCGGCGCGCCGTCTCGACCTGATCGGGACGCCCGCCCGCGAGCACCAGGCGGGTCTCGGGCCGCGCGGCCAGGACCTTCCGCATCGACGCGAACAGCAGATCGAGCCCCTGGTACGCCT
Source organism: Acidobacteriota bacterium (assembly GCA_031408165.1). Classification (GTDB taxonomy): domain Bacteria; phylum Acidobacteriota; class Vicinamibacteria; order Vicinamibacterales; family 2-12-FULL-66-21; genus JAICSD01. Next base: position 2,182 of record JANOJK010000829.1, read on the forward strand.
CGAACGTGCCCGTATACAGCACCAGCGGCGCGGCCGCGTCGATCTCCAGAGCGCGGCGCACCGCCAGTCCCGATCCTTGCGCCGGGACATCCCCCGATCCCGGCGCGTTCTCAATCAGGACGGACGGCACGCGGGCGTCGATGCCCCGGACCACTTCCTCGAGCTGGGGACAAATCACGATGACGACCCGCGAGCGCCTGATGACGAAGCGCTCCAGCCAGCCGAACGTCGCCTTCACGACGCGCGAGCGGCTGTAGGCGAAGTTGGTGAGCTGTTGCGGCAAGCTCGAGTGCATGTCGTAGAGGTGCGGCAGCCGGAGCAGCGCCGCCAGGATCACGCCGAACCAGCTGCCCTCCTCGTGCGAGTGCACCGCGTCGTACCGGCCGCGCATGGCGCGGCCGCACGCGGTGAGGAGCAGCGCGAAATCGAGCGGGATCTTCCGCCACGAGGGTCCGATACCGATGCCCTTCATCGCCGGCGGGCGCGCGCAGCGGAAAACGCGCAGCCCCGGCAGGGTCACGTCACGGCCGAACGGGTAGGTGACGAGATCCACCGTGTGGCCCAGCTCGAGCAGGGCGCGGATGCGGTGATATTCGCTGAAAGGGGTGCCCCGGGGCTCGAAGAACGGCTCCGGCGCGATCATGAGGATGCGCATGCTGCAGGCCAGGCAATTGTAGCATCCGTGGTAAACTCACGGGTCCCCTCCGACAAGAGATAGATGACGACACGCGACGATTCAGCGCCGCCTTCGCGCGCGCGCACACTGGCGACGAGCGCCATCAAGGCCGCCGTGAGCATCGGGCTGCTGGCGCTGCTCTTCTCGCGCGTGGACGCCGGGCGCCTGTGGAGCGTTGCGCGGCAGGCCTCGCCGGCCTGGCTCGCGGCCGCGCTCCTGCTGTACTTCGTGATGGTCCTCGCAAGCGCGGTGCGCTGGGGCATCCTGCTGCGCGCCCAGCACGTGCGGATCCCCTACAGCTTCCTGACGCAGTCGTTCCTCGTCGCCACCTTCTTCAATAACTTCCTCCCGAGCAACATCGGCGGCGACGTGGTCCGGATCACCGACACGGCGAAGGCGGCCGGCTCGAAGACGCTCGCCACGACGGTCGTG
>JANOJK010000836.1:0-3246 GCA_031408165.1 Acidobacteriota bacterium
GATACGCCTCGGTCGCCTTCTCGCGGTTGCCGCTTTCCTGGTACGCGATCCCGAGATTGAGGCGGGCCTCAATGAAGGCCGGCGCGCCGCCGAGCGCGCGCTCGAACCACTGGATCGCCTCGGGCGCGCGCTGCCCCGGGACGAGCAGCACCCCCATGCCGTTGGCCGCGTCGGCGGATCGCGGATCCGCCTCGAGCGCCTGGCGGTAGGCCTGCTCCGCCCGCGCCGGGTCGCCGGCGTCGCGGCGCGCGTTGCCCAGGTTGGTCCAGAAGGTGGCGTTGGACGGATCGCCCGCCACCGCGCGCTCGAACGCTTCGAGCGCCTCCGCGGACTTGCCTCGTGCGACGAGCAGCAATCCGAGGCCGTTCGAGGCGGCCGCGTTGGCGGGCTGCAGCGCGAGCGACGCCTGCTCCGCGCGCGCCGCCTCCGCGGGCATCCCGGCCGCGGTCGCGGCGACCGCGAGGTCGTGATACATCGCCGCGTCGTTCGGCCACCGCGCCACGAGACGACGGTAGATGGCCACGGCCTGCTGCGCCCGCCCCGTGTCCTTCAGGGCGCGGGCGTAGGTGGCCTGGAACACTGGAGCGTCCGGATAGGCCCGCGCGAGCTGCTCCAGCCCGGACACCGCGGTCCGCGCCCCCGCGTCGGACAACCGCGACAGCTCGCGCTCGAACGTGTTCCAGGCGGCAACGTGCCGGGCCGGGTTCGGTGCCCTGCCGTCCGCGGGAGCGGACGTCCCCGACACATACCCGAGCGCCCGCAGGCGTTCGGCGGCGTCGGGCGGCACCGGGGAGGCCGGCGCCAGGCCCTTTGCACCGCGCAGCGCCGCCACACGCTTCCTGGCGCCGTCCACCACCGCCGGCTTTTGCGACGCGAGATTGCGTGTCTCCCCGGGGTCCGCCCTGACGTCGTACAGCTCCGCCTCGGACGACAGCACCAGCTTCCATTCGTCGAAGGCGAGCGCCGTGAGGTCGTGCCAGCCCGCCGTCCGCGGGTACTCCGTCTCGGCGTAGGCCTCCGCCGTGGCGCCGAGCGGCCCCTGTCGCATGCCGTCAGGCACCGCGAGACCCGCTGCTTCGAGAAGGGTGCCCGCGAGATCCGCGAGCGATGCCGGCGCATCGATCGCTCGTCCTGGTCCTTCCGCCTGAAGGCGGAAGCGACCGGATCCGTTTCGAGAGCCCCGAACGCCACCGCGGCCCTCCGTCGAGTTGCCTTCACGCGGAGAGACGACCCCCGGCGGAAGGACCACCACCAGCGGTACGCGGAGCGTGGAATCGTAGGCGAGCATGCCGTGCGTGAGCTCGCCGTGGTCGCCGAGCCCCTCCCCGTGGTCGCTGGTGACGGCGACGATCGTGCGGTCCGCCTGCCCGGCGGTTCGCAGCCAGTCGAGCACGCGCGCCACCTGCGCGTCGGCAAAGGCCACTTCTCCGTCGTAGGCGTTCCCTCCTGCCTTCGCGAGGAACGCCTGCGGCGGGTTGTAGGGCGCATGCGGATCGTAGAGATGAATCCACGTGAAGAACGGCGTCCCGCCGGCGCCCAGCCACTGGAGGGCCGCGTCGACGACGATGTCGCCGCGGCGCTCGGCCTCGAGGCGCGCCGTGCCGGACGGGTCGCGCTGCACGCGATCGTCGTAGGTGTCGAACCCGCCCGACAGCCCGAACCGGCGATCGAGCACGTACGCGCCGACAAACGCACCCGTGCGGTAGCCGGCCTCCTTGAACGCGCGCGCGATCGTGGGGCGCGCGGCGAGGGCGACGCCGTTCACGCGGACCCCGTGCTCCGGCGGCAGCGTGCCGGTGAGGATCGACGCGTGGGCGGGCAGCGTCATAGGAGCCGTGCTCCGCGCCGCCGTGAACCGGACCCCGCGCGCCGCCAGGCCGTCGATGGCCGGGGTCAGCCCTCGTCCGACGCGATCGGCCCGCAGCGTATCGATGGTGATGAGGACGAGGTTTGGTTTCTCGACCGGCACGGGAGGCGCAGCCCTGTTGCAGCCCGCCAGGAGCAGGACCACCACGGCACCACGAAAACGTTGCACGTCCGATTATCGCCCGACGCGAGTGGCGGCTGGCCCTCTACTCCGCCCGAATCGCCGTGAGCAGATCGACTCGCGCCGCGCCGGCGCGCCGGCAGGTAACAGGCCACGAGGCATACCGCGAGCATCAGCGTGACGACGGCCAGACAGGTCGCGGCGTCGGTGGGCGTCACGCCGAACAACACGGCCTGGAGGAGCCGTGACGCGGCCAGCGCGATCGCGACGCCGAGGCCGAGCCCCGTCAGACCGAGACGCGCGCCGTCGCGCAGGATCATGGCAAGGATGTCCGACCGCTGCGCGCGGAGCGCCTTGCGCGCGCCGATCTCGTTGGTCTGGTGCGCGGCGACGTTCCCCATCACCCCGTCGATCCCGATCAGCGAGAGCAGCAGCGCGATGCCGGCGAACGCGGCCAGCAGGATCACGATCCAGGGGCGCAGGTCCGGCCGCGGCCCTGGCGGCCGCTACCCGGCAATGCGGTACAGGTGTGTCGCGGTGCGGATGATGAACGAACGCGCGGCCACGGCCAGCGACGCGAGTGTCGCACCGTCGAGGCTGCTGGTCGCCAGCAGCTGGAACGTCGTCCCCGCCTTGATGACGGTCGTCCGGCCGTCCTCGTCGGTGAAGTAGATGCGCCCGTCGGCCAGGACCGGCGACGCCGAGAAACTGTTGCCGATCCGCTGCTGCCAGCGGACCGCGCCCGTTCGAGCGTCGAGGCAGGACGCGATGCCGTTGTCGGTCACGAGGTAGAGCTCGTCACCGGCGAGAAGAGGTGACGAGGTCAACGGCACGCCACGCGAGAGCGTCCAGGCGACGTGCGTCCTGGTCACGTCGCCCTGGCCGTCGGGCCGCACGGCCAGCATGGAGGGCTGCTGGAACCCGGTCGTGATGAAGACCAGCCCGGCGCCGTACACCGGGCGCGGCACGTTGCTGAAGCCGTCGGGGTAGCTGACCCGCCAGATCTCCTTGCCGTTCGCCGGATCGTAGGCCACTGCGCGAAACGCGCCGACGCTGACGATCTGATGGCGATCGCCCGCCCGGATGGCCAGGGGCGTGGAATAGGCCTGCGAATACGGCTGCCGCCGATCCGTCTTCCACCTGGTCTTGCCGGTCCGCTTGTCGAGCGCCGCGACGAACCCTTCGTCGAACCCGTCGCAGTTGATGATCAGCAGATCGCCGGCAAGCTCCGGCGAGCCGCCGTTGCCGTGCTGCGACTG
>JANOJK010000934.1:0-3218 GCA_031408165.1 Acidobacteriota bacterium
ACGGGTGCACTATACTGTCACTTCGCCCCCCAGCGGACCGACACAAAGGCCGATCATGCGACAACTCGCCTGCGCCGCCATTCTCGTGCTGTTCCCTTCTGTCGCCGCGGCACAGGAGAAGACCATTCCTGTACCGCCGACAATCAAGGTCGAAGGCATGCCGGCGATTCCGCAGACCCTGGCGGACGACCTCGCCCGCTACACGCAGTTTCGGGAAGCGCAGCTGATTGGCTGGCATCCAACGAAGCGCCAGGTGTTGATCACCACGTCCTTCGGCAACGTCCCCCAGATGCACAGCGTCGCCGGGCCCGGACTCGCGCGGACGCAGTTGACGTTTCTGCCGCCGCCGGGGATGCCGCGCCTGGTCAGCGCCGCATTCGATCCCGCGGACCCCAACACGGTGGTCTTCCTGCGCGATCCGACTGGGGAAGCGCGAAGTCTCTACCGCTATGACATGACGACGGGCGCCGTTTCGCTCGTGGTTGAAGCGAAGGCGCGGTTCAACATCGTCTGGGCACGCCAGGGCAAGTGGCTTGCCTACGACTCGAGTGAACGTAACGGTCGGGATCGAGACCTCTACGTCATTCAACCTTCTGACCCGAAGACCAAGCGCCTCCTGGCGCAAGTTGAGGGCCCGTTCAGTCCGCAGGACTGGTCGCCCGACGGGAACTCGCTGCTTGCGGTCGAGCTCTTCAGCAACTTCGAGACGTATCTGTGGCTGGTGGACGTCAAGACCGGCGAGAAGAAGACACTCACTCCGAGGGGGGGAGAGAAGGCCGTCTGGTTCAACGCGCGTTTCTCGCACGACGGAAAAAAGGTCTACGCGATCACTGACAAAGGCGACAAGCCGCGGGTGTGGCGATGCGAACTCGCGACAGGTAAGTGGACGCCGGTGACAAGTGATTCAGAGGGCGTCGACACCCCGAATGGCTTCGAACTATCCCCCGACGGAGCGATGCTGGCGGTCCTGTTCAATCGTGGGGCGACAAACGAACTCCAGGTTGTCGACGTCGGCACGCTGAAGCCGCGACCGTTGACCGGCCTTCCCAAGGGCGTGGTGTATAGCCAGCTGCAGTGGCGGCCGGGTTCGCGTGAGGTCGGTTTCTCTGTCGAGTCGCTGAAGGGGCGGGACGTGTATTCGGTGGACGCCTCGTTGGGCACCGTGAGCCGGTGGACCGCCAGCGAGGTGAGTTTCAACACCGATGTGTTGCCCGCTCCAGAAATCGTGGAGTGGAAGGGGACCGATGGGACGCCGTTCTCGGGCATCTTGTACCGTCCGGCGCCCAGTTTTCCGGGGCCGCGCCCTGTCGTCGTGACGTTTCACGGCGGCCCGGATTATCAGGAGCGGATAAGGTTCCTCGGGCGGAGCAACTATTTTCTGAAGGAACTGGGAGTAGCGCTCCTGTTTCCCAATGTCCGGGGCTCGTTAGGGTCCGGGCGGAAGTTCGAGCAACTCGACAACGGCCGCGGCCGTGACGGCGTGCTGAAAGATGTCGGGATCATGCTTGACTGGATCGCGTCCCGCCCCGAGTTCGACAGCCGTCGCGTCGTCTTCAGCGGTGCCAGCTACGGGGGCTGGCTCGCGCTCCAGGCTGGTGCCATTTACAACGAGAGAATTCGCGGCATCATCGCGGGCGCTGCGATCACGGACTTCGTCACCTACATGGAGCAGACCGATCCCGGGCGCCTCGAGAATAGACGGCAGGAGTTTGGCGACGAACGCGATCCGCAGACGCGCGAGTATCTGCTCTCCATTTCCCCTGTGACCAACGCGGCGCAGCTGAAGAAGCCGACGCTCATTCAGCACCCGGGTCTGGACACACGGGTGGGGCTCGGGCAGGCACAGGAGCTCGTCAAGGCTCTCAAGGCGAACAACGCAACAGTCTGGTATCAGGAGCTGACCAACGCCAACCACGACAACTTCCCGGTGACGAACGCGAACAACGACTTCGTGCTCGCGTCGTGGATGTGGTTCATGAAGACGTTCGTGCTGAACTGAGCAGCTCTCGTCCCTTATCCATCCCCTGCGCGCCGAGGAGCAGCAGCAAGTCTCCCGGCGCCGTCGCGTCGAGCGCCATCCGCAGCGCCGTATCCAGCCGCGGCTCGAACACGCACTTCCCGCCCCGCGACGCGATCGCCTCGAGTGCCGCGTCGCGTTCCTCGTCGGTGACGATGTCGTGCGGTCCTGTGGCGCCGGCGGATGCGGTCACGATCAGCGAATCGACTCGGTGCACCGCGATCAGATCCGCGAGCGCCTGCGCGTTGCGGCGGTTGATGTCCGCGCCGCGGTTGCCGCGGACGGCGTAGACGGCGGCGGCGCGCGCGTGCGGGATGAGGTGGGCCGTCTCGAACGTCGCGCGGAAGCTCTCCGGGTGCGCCGCCGTGTCGTCGAGGATCTGGCGTCCGGCCGATTCATAGCGCTCCATCCTTCGGCTGAGCGGGACCAGTCGTCCCAGCACGTCACGTGCGGTCGCTGGCGGCACGCCGCTCGCCAGCGCATACGTGAGCGCGAGCGCGACGTTGCGCAGGTGCCCTCGACCCGACAGCGTGCTGTGCATCCCGACGCCGCTGACGGTGAAGTGCGCGCCGTCGGCGCCGAGGCGGACATTCTGAAGAGAGATGTTTCCGCCTGAAGGCGGAAGCCACCGGGTGGGAACAGGGGGCGTCTCGCGGCCTCGGCCCGTACTCGGGCGTTCCCCCTCGCTGCCGCCTGCAGGATCAGGCATCAGAGAAAACCCCGCGGTACGGCCGACCCGCGCCTCCGACGCCAGTTGCCGCGCCGCCTCGTTGTCGGCGTCATAGGCCAGCAGCGCGCCGGGGGTCAGGTAATCGAGGAACAGCCGCTTGGCGTCGACGTAGTCGTCGTATGTGCGGTGGAAGTCCGTATGCTCGCCCGGCATGACGGCCGCGAGCAGGCCGCCGGCGAAGGTGAGGCCTCGCACCCGCTCCATCCGCAGCGCGTGGCTCGTGACCTCCAGGATCACCGTGTCGGCCCCCGCGTTCCGCAGTCCTCGCAGCGCCGCGTGCATCTCGACCGGCGCCGGAGTCGTGAGGCCCAGGCCGCTCTGCGCGAACGCGCCATACCGCGCGCCGAGCGATCCGAGCACCCCGGTGCGTCGTCCCGATGCGTCCAGCAGCTGCCGGAGCACGTCCGACGTGCTCGTCTTCCCGAACGTCCCCGTGAACCCGATCAGGTGCAGATCCCGCGCGGGATGGCC
>JANOJK010000937.1:0-1559 GCA_031408165.1 Acidobacteriota bacterium
TGGTGAATCGGCCGCCCTCGTCGTTGTGATACAGCGCGGCGGGCACCGGCTTGTAGGCCCGTGGACTGCAGTAGTCGCGGGCGCCCACCGCGTCATGGCACACCTTGTTCGCCGCGAGCGAGAAATCCAGGTAGCGCGCGACGAACAGATCCAGCCGTCCGTCGCGGTCGTAGTCGACAAACGCCGCGCTCGTGGTCCAGAGCGGGTCGGCCAGGCCGGCGCGTGTCGTCACGTCGGTGAAGGTGCCATCCTTGTCGTTGTGGTAGAGCGCGGTGGCGCCGAACCCGGTGACGAAGAGGTCGAGATACCCGTCGTTGTCGTAATCGCCGACCGCCGCGCCCATTCCGTACGTGCGCAGCGCCAGGCCCGCGCGCTCCGTGACATCGGTGAAGCGCAGGGTGCGTGTGCCATCGCGCGCGACGGTCAGATCGTTGCGGAACAGCCGGGACGAGGGGCCCGCCGTCCGCGGTCCGGGCTTTCCGTCCAGCGGACCGCCCTGGACGAAGAACACGTCGAGGTCCTCGTCGTTGTCGTAGTCGAACAGCGCCACCCCGGCGCCCATCTGCTCGGCCATGTAGTACTGCCCGCTGGCGCCGGTGACGTGGGTGAACGTCAGACCCGTCGAGGCCGCCGATTCGACGAAGAGCGAACCGGCGGCGGCCATTCCGCCACCCATTCCAAAGCGTCCGCCTCCCCCCACACTGGAGCTTCCCGCAAGGGCCACCGCGGCGCAGGCGACGATCACGGCGATCGTCGGCCTGGCCACCTTCCCCAAGGCGACGGTGGTCGGGTTCACGAACATCATCTGATACTCGCCAGATCCCGCTCGATCGCCGCGGCGAGCGACGTGTCGCCGAACTCGAGCGCGAGCTCTTTGGCGCGGGAGCCCCATTTCAGGGCCGCGGCCTTGTTGCCGTTGCGCACGTAGGCGGTGGCGAGCGCGAACAAATACCGCGGGGACTCCGCGTCAGCGGGTTCGGTGAGCCGCTCCAGTTCAGCCACGGCCTCGGCGGGCCGGCCGAGCGCGATGAGCATGCGTCCCAGGTTGAAGCGCGCGATTCGAAGCGTCGGCTGGCTGTCCACGGCGCGCCGGTACTCGGCGGCGGCCTCTTCGAATCCCCGCCGCCGCTCCAGGATCTGCCCGAGGTTGTTGCGTGCCTGCGCGTGGAGGGGATTGAGCGCCAGCGCCTCGCGGTAGGCTGCGGCCGCGCGATCCCACTGCTCCTGCAGGCCGAGCAGCACGGCGAAGTCGTAATGCGCGTCGGCGACGTTCACGTTCAGCGCCACCACCGCCCGGTAGTGCGCCTCCGCCCGGGCCCAGTCGCGTTCGCGCCCGTAGAGCGCGATCAGATTCACATGCGCCTGGGCGAGCGACGGGTCGCCGGCCAGGGCGGCCTCGTGATCCGCGATCGCGCCGGCGAGGTCGTCGGCGTCGGCGCGCTTCACGCCGCGCTGGAGCAGCGCCCTCGGATCCTCGCGGAGGGCCGAGACGGTCGCGGCCACCGGATCCTCCAGCGCCGGCCAGCGGGCGCCGTACCGCGCGTGCTTCTCGAGGGCGG
>JANOJK010001058.1:0-4083 GCA_031408165.1 Acidobacteriota bacterium
CCGCGGGCCGATCCCGTCGCGCCAGTGATATTCGTCGGCGAAGCACCCGCCCGGCCATCGTATTACGGGCACTTTGAGGTTCTTGAGCGCCGCCACGACGTCGTTCCGGATGCCGCGGGTGTTGGGAATCGGCGAGCCCTCACCGACCCACAGGCCGTCGTAGACCAGCCGGCCGAGGTGCTCCGCGAAGTGGCCGTAGATGTTGCGGCTGATCGTGCCTTTCGGCTGGTCGGCGCGGACGGTGAGATCCGCCGTGATGACGTCGGACTGGGGCATGGACGGTATGGCGATCATCGTAAAGAGCAGGAGCCAGCGGAAGTAGGGCATCATGGCCTCCGGGGCCGGCAATGGTTTACAGTCGGGGCGCCGGGATCGTACCGTGCGCGCCGCACGAACGCAACAGCTGACGATCCTGCGTTTGAAGACACGGTAGAGGCGGTTCGCCAACCGCGTCTCCCGTGTGACCCGCGTGTTACGATGCCCGGTCCCGGAGGATGGAATGACCCGTTTCAGTGCAGATCAGCTCGCGTTCGCCGCCTCGAAGAAGGCCTACATGGGGCGCGCCGAGTCGATCGAGTTTTTGAAGACGATGAACATCAGGCACGCCGTCGGCCACTGGTCGGCGGGGGACTTCTACGACCGTTTCGCGCCGCCGGGCTACCACTCGGACGACCCGTCGTTCAGCAACACCTTCGAAGCGCAATGCCGCCGGACCAAGGCCGCCGGCGTGGACGCCATCGAGATCCACCAGAGCGTCTTCGAGAAGACGCTCAACGGCGACCTCGATCCCGGGGCGGTCGAGCGCGCGCAGCACGGGTTCCTGAAAGAGCTCGGGATGACCGTCACCGCGTGCAACATCAACGTGTGGACGCATCCGAAGTTCAAGATGGGCGGGCCGTGCAACCCCGACCCGGCGCTGCGGCGCGCCGCCCTGGACGAGATCCTGAAGGGGGTCGAGATCTGCAAGCTGATGAAGATCGAGGTCCTCAGTGTCTGGCCGGGGTCCGACGGCGCCGACTACCATTTCCAGGTCGACTACAAGCAGCAGGTCGAGTGGTTCACCGAGGCTCTCGTCACGGTGAACAAGGCCTGCCTGAAGCACGGCATCCGCCTGGGCATGGAGCCCAAGCCGTACGAGCCACGGGAGCTGTTTCTCGTGATCCCGACCGCCGCCGCCGCGATCATCGTCGCCCAGCGCGTCAACCAGATCTGCGGTGGGAACAACTGCGGCCTGACGATTGATTACGGCCACCAGAAGATGGAGGCCACGACCGCGTCGACCGCCTGCGACCTGGCGGAGTTCGCCGGTGTGCCGGTCCACAAGTTCGACGTCAACGACGCGCGGCAGGGCCGCAACGATCAGGACCTGATGTTCGGGACGATCTCGATCCCGGAGTCCGTCGAATATCTCTACACGACATTCGTGCGGAACTACCAGGGCTGGTACAGCCAGGATCAGTTCACGTACCGCGAGGACCCGACGCGTGCGATCGAGCGCAGCATGATCAACTTCGCCAACCTCTCGCTCAAGGCCGTCCGCGTGCTCGCCCAGCAGCCCGCGCTCGACAAGGCGCGCGCGCGAGGCACCGGCCCCGACATCCTCGAAGTCGTCTCGCCGATTCTCGTGGGTTAGCCGGCGTGTCACTCACGCTTCGACAAGGCCCTGTGCAGCCGGTCGTTCTTAGAGGGCGCAGATCTGCAGCGTCCGCAAGGAACGGGTGTTCGTGTCAGGAGTCGCATTCGTGTCAGGGGTCTGCGCCCTCGGCTGTTCCGGGCTCTGCTCAGAAAATGACTCTGCGAGAGATCGTACGTGACCCGTGCAGGAGCCTCAATGTCGCGACGTCGGGGCTCACTGAACGTGCTTGTCGACGACCTCGCGCAGAGGGGATCTTCATGACCAGCAGCCGCAAATCAGCCAGATGACTCAGCGCGCGTTCACGATCGGCATCGACTACGGCACGAGCTCCGTGCGCGCCGTGGTCGTCGACACCGCTGACGGCCGGGTGGTGGGGACGCGCGTGTTCGACTATCCGAGCGGCGACCAGGGCGTGCTGCTGGATTCGAAACATCCGCACCTGGCCCGTCAGAACCCCGCCGACTACATCGAGGGTCTGCGCGTGTCGGTGGCTGACGCGCTCGGGGCCGCGGACGCCGAACCCGGGTTCTCGCGCGATCGCGTCATCGGCATCGGCGTCGACACGACCGGCTCCACGCCGTTGCCGGTGGACGCGCGGGCGCGCCCGCTCGCCCTGGACCCCGGCTGGAAGGACAACCTCGCGGCGCACGCCTGGCTGTGGAAGGATCACACGTCCGCCGCCGAAGCGGTTGCCATTACGGAGGCCGCACGCGCGCACGCGCCTGAGCTGCTCGCGCCGATCGGCGGCACGTATTCCTCCGAGTGGTGGTGGTCGAAGATCTGGCGCTGTCTGAAGGTCGCGCCCGGCGTCTTCGATGCGGCGGCGAGCTGGGTCGAGCTCGCCGACTTCGTGCCGGCGGTGCTCGCAGGCGTCGACGATTCGACGCGAATCGTCCGCGGCATCTGCGCCGCCGGGCACAAGGCGATGTACTCCGACGCCTGGGGAGGCCTGCCGCCCAAGGCGTTCCTGTCGCGCCTCGATCCGAAGCTGGCCGCCCTGCGCGACCGCCTGTACGAGAAGGCGTGGGCGCCGGGCCGGCCTGCCGGACATTTGAGCCCCGCCTGGGCGAGCGCGTTCGGCCTGCGCCCCGGGATCGCGATCGCCATGGGCGGCTTCGACGCCCACTACGGCGCCGTCGGCTCCGGCATCCGCCCGGGGACCCTGGTGAAGATCATCGGGACATCGACCTGTGACTGCGCGGTGGCGCCGGTGGCCGACAAAATCGCCGACATACCCGGCATCTGCGGCATCGTGAACGGCTCGATCATGCCGGGGTTCTTCGGGATCGAAGCGGGGCAGTCGGCGGTCGGGGACCTGCTGAAGTGGTGGGTCGAAGGGGTCTGCAACCCCTCGACTGCGCCCGGGGCAGGGGGCACCGAGGCGCTCCACGCGCAGCTCTCGGCCGAGGCGGCGACGCTCGCGCCCGGCGCGTCCGGCCTGGTCGCGCTCGACTGGAACAACGGAAACCGCACGGTCCTCGTCGACACACGCCTCACCGGGCTGATTCTCGGACAGACGCTCCACACGACGCGCGCCGACGTGTACCGTGCGCTGATCGAGGCGACGGCGTACGGCGCCCGTGCCATCATCGAGCGCCTCCGCGAATACGGTGTCGCCATCGACCGCGTCGTCTGCTGCGGCGGCATCGCGGAGAAAAACGATCTCTTCATGCAAATCTACGCGGACGTCATCGGCCAGCCGATGCTGATTGCCGGATCGCCGCAGACCCCGGCCCTCGGATCCGCGGTCGCGGCGGCGGTCACCGCCGGAGCCGGGGAGGGCGGTTACGCCACGTGGGATGAGGCCCAGCGGAGGATGACCGGCTTGAAGCAGAAGCGCTTCGAGCCCAGACCCGTGGCCCGGCAGGTGTACGACGAGCTCTACGGCATTTACCGCGAGCTGCACGACGCGTTCGGCGGCGTTCCCTATGCGCACCCGGATCTCGGCTCCCTGATGAAGCGGCTCCTGGTTGTGAAATCCCTCGGGTCTTCGGGCGCAAGTCGATGAAGGCGGCCGACCTCCGCCAGGTCGTGTGTCAGGCGAACCTGAAGCTCGCCGGGACCGGGCTCGTTCTTGGCACGTTCGGCAACGTGTCGGCCGTGGATCGCAAGGCGGGGCTGTTCGTGATCAAGCCGAGCGGCGTGCCGTACGACGCGCTCACCCCCGCGGTCATGGTCCCGGTCTCGCTCGAGACCGGTGAGGCGATCGACAGCCGCCTGCGTCCTTCGTCGGACACGCCGACACACCTGGAGCTGTACCGCGCGTTCGCGTCGGTCGGCGGCATCGTGCACACGCACTCGGAGTTCGCGACGGTCTTCGCCCAGGCGCGGCAGCCGATCCGGTGCATGGGGACGACGCACGCGGATTATTTCCGGGGCGACGTGCCGGTCACGCGGCCGATGACGTCCGCCGAAGTCGAGCGCGATTATGAGAAGAACACCGGCCT
>JANOJK010001081.1:0-3163 GCA_031408165.1 Acidobacteriota bacterium
TTGGTCAGCTTCAGGTCCGGCCAGAACAGCTTCGCGAGGTTGGTCACGTTCACCAGGTCGCCGCCCGGCAGCGAAAGCTCGCCGTCCTTGCGCGCGTCCTCGAGCGCGCGCAGGTGTTCGATCACGGCGTCCAGATCCTGCCGCGCGCCGGCGTTCGTCTCCCCGGCCATATTCTTCACGGGGACGCGCAGCCTGGCGAGCCCCGTGTGTCCTGCACCTTCAGCACTCCTGCCCGCAGGCACCCTGCCACCACCAGCACCTTCAGCACTCCTGGCCGCAGGCCGCTTGGCACCACCAGCACCTTCAGCACTCTTGGACCCAAGCCGCTTGGCACCACCGCCACGTCGAGCACTCGTGGTCACAGGACCCGTGCCACCACCTTCAGTACCCTCCCGCACGACGTCTGCCGCGGTCTTGTCGTCGCGAAGTCCCAGGTATACCGGGTGCCGCAGCTTCCTGTCCGACGTCCACTCGGTGAAGCGGATCTGCGCGACGAGGTCGGGGCGGGTCCAGTGCGCGGTCTCGTTCGTCTTGATCCTGGTCGAGAAGGGGGACGTCTTCGTCTCCCGCGCCTTCAGCAGCCTGGCGACGCGACCCAGCTCCTTCTGATTGAAGCCAGTGCCGGTGTGGCCCACGTAATTGAGCTCGCCCGTCTGCTCGTCGTGCACGCCGAGCAGCAGCGCGCCGAAATGCTGTCGCGTCTGCCGCGGCGCGGTCCAGCCGCCGACGACGAACTCCTGCTGCTGGAGGAGCTTGATCTTCCGCCACGCGGGGGAACGCCGGCCGGGTTGGTAGACCGAGGAGGCGTCCTTTGCGATGAGGCCCTCCCACCTCTCCTCTACCGCGCGGTCGTGCATCGCGCTCGCATCGTCCGCGACCTGCTCGCTGAGCCGGATGAGTCCCTCGGTCTTCCTGCTTCGCGAAACGCTTTTCCGGACCGCCGCAGCGGAGGCTCTCAGGCGGACGATCGAATCGAACACGCGCTCGAGCCGTTTCCGCCGTTCGGTGAGCGGAAGGCGCGTGAGATCGTCCTTTCCCTCACGCAGGATGTCGAACGCCACGAAGGTCGCCGGCTGCGCCTGTTCCGCGCGCTCGACATCGCGCGCCCCGGTGAGGTGCATCCGTCCCTGCAGCCGCTGGAAGCCGGCCGGACGGCCCTGCTCGTCCAGCGCGACGACCTCGCCGTCGAGGATCAGTGCGCCCTTCACGCCCCTGGCGGCCTCTGCCAAGGCTGACACGATCGCGGGAAACTGCGCTGTTTTCTCGTTCCCGTTGCGCGACCACACACGGACCGTGGCGCCGCCGCGGCCGGGCACGATCTCGACCAGGGCCCGGATGCCGTCATACTTCGGCTCGTAGACCAGCCCCTTCTGCCGGAGCGGGGCCTCCGCCAGGGTGGCCAGCATCGGTCGCAACTCCATGCGTGATTCTAGCGGGACACCGGCTTCGAGGATCGAGGATCGGTCTTGTTGCCCTTTCGGTCCTGCAATTCGATCCTCGGCCAGAGAGCCTCGGATGCGCTATTCTCCTGAGGTCATGCACTTGCGCGCGAAGCCCTCCGGCCTGGCGGCGCTCTTCGGGGCGCTCGAGCTGCGGGTGCTCGAAGCCATGTGGCGGCGCGGTGACGGTGAAGAAGTGGCGGTGCGCGATCTCCAGTCGGAGTTCCCGGCGGCGGCCTACACGACGCTGATGACGACCCTGGACCGGCTGCACCGGAAGGGTGTCCTGCAGCGGCGGAAGATCGGACGGGCGTTCGTCTACAGACCGGTGAGCTCGCGGCAGGATCTCGAATCGGGGCTGGTCACGCGGGCCCTCCAACCGCTCCTGCAGGGGGACAGCGCGCAGCCGATCCTGTCGTTCTTCGTGGAGGAAGTCAGCCGGCGCGACGATCGCCTGCTCGACGAGCTCGAGCGACTGGTGCGCGAGAAGCGCCGGAAGCAGGAGCGGGAATGACGATGCCTCCCTACTGGACGACGGCCGCGGCGATCACGCTCGCGTGCTTCGCGCTCGTATCCATGCTGGCGTCGGCGCTGATGCACCGGGCCGGGCCGGCGCTGGCGCGGCGGTTCGCCCGATATCCCCCGGCCGCCCGCGCCGGGTTCCTGTTCCGGCTCCGCGTGCTGCCCGCGGCGTGCGCTCTGGCCTGCGCGCTTGGGATCGCACTCCCCGTCTTCCTCTACTTCGAGCCCCCCGGCGCCGACGAGCAGATCGCGCGCACGCTCATCGTCTTTGCGGCGGCCGGTGCCGCGATCCTTGTCCGCGGCGCGTGGCGCGGCCGTGCGAGCTGGCGCGCGACCGGCGCCGTGATGCGCCGCTGGAAGGCCCACTGCCGGCCCCTCCACATGGCCGGCGTCGCCATGCCGGTGTTCGCGATCGAAGAGTCGTTCCCGACCGTCGCGGTCGTCGGCGTCTCGCGCCCGGTTCTGTTCATCGCGGAGCGTGTGCTGCGCGAGTGCACTGCCGGCGAGGTGCGCGCGATGGTGCTCCACGAATGCGCGCACGTCACGCACCGAGACAACCTGAAGCGGTTCCTGATCCGGGCGTGTCCGGACGCGCTGCGGCCAAACAGTGCGCTCGACCGGGCGTGGGCGAATGCATCCGAAGAAGCGGCCGACGCCCGCGCGGCAGGGGCGGACCCCGCGTTCGCGCTCGACCTCGCGCAGGCCCTGATCCGCGTCGCACGGCTTGCGCCCCACGCGAGCACCCTCGACGTCGCAAGCGCCTTCTACCTGGGCGGCAGCATCGAGTCCCGCGTGCGCCGGCTCGTCGAACCCGCCGAGCGTCTCCCCGACCCGTCGCGGCGACTCGCCTGCGCGCTCGCGTGCGCCACCGTCTGCCTCGTCGCCGGCCTCGTCGCGGCCTCCGCTTCGACGCTCCATCAGTTGATGGAAGTGGCTGTGCGGCACTTGCCGTAGTCAGGGTTCAGGATTCCCGGCTCCCGGCTCGCGACTCAGGGTTCACGGTTCAAGGCCCGTGGTCCGACTGCTGGCTGTTCACCCTTTTTCGGGCTGCGAACTGTTGACCGGCACCCGAAACGGCTACCCCCTAGCCCCCGGCCCCCATTCCGCCGATAATCCTCCCATGGCCGCACGACCGACCTGGAAGGGCTTCCTCAAGATCAGCCTCGTCAACATCCCGGTGCGGGTGTTCCCCGCGACCGACT
>JANOJK010001102.1:0-2060 GCA_031408165.1 Acidobacteriota bacterium
GTGCGCGGCGGCCCCGGCGCCGACGATGAAGACCTTGACGCCCCGGCCGGGCGCCTCGCTGACCAGCCGCATCACACGCGCCGGCGACCGGTGCGCGCTCGCGACCGTCATCTCGCTCGAGATGCCGAACTCCTTCAACACCTCGACCGCGCCCTGCATGACCGGCGCGTCCGAGTCAGAACCCATCAGAATGAGTACGTCTGGCATGTTCACAGTCCAAACCTGCAGGAGCACAGGAGATCAGGGGACCTCTCGTCTCCTGCACTCCTGACCTCCTGCGAAAATATTTGCGCGGCAATGCCTCTTGCCCGATGTTCCGACGATACCGCATCCCGTCGCAGGAGATCAGGGGACTCTCTCGTCTCCTGCACTCCTGACCTCCTGCGAAGATACTTGCGCGGCAATGGCCTTTCGCCCGATGTCCCGACGATACTGCATCCCGTCGAAGGAAATCTTCGCGACCGCGCCATAGGCGCGATCGATCGCGTCCTGGTAGGTGCCGCCGGTTCCGACGACGGTCAGCACGCGGCCGCCGGCGGTGACGAGCCGGCGGTCCACCATGTTCGTGGCGGAGTGGAAGATCGTCACGCCGGGCAGGTGCGACGCGCAGTCGAGGCCAGTGATCGCCCGGCCGCCCGTCACCGGACCCGGGTATCCCTCCGACGCGAGCACGACACCGACCGAGACACCGGGGGGGATCGTCACCCGGCGGACCCCCAGATCGCCGTCCGCGGCGGCGACGAGCAGCGACAGCAGCTCGCCGCCGACGAGCGGCATCACCGCCTGCGCTTCAGGATCGCCGAAGCGCACGTTGTACTCGATGACTTTGGGGCCGGCATCGGTCAGCATCAACCCCGCGTACAGGAACCCACGGTACTCGGTTCCCTCCTCGCGCATGCCGCGCAGGACGGGATCGACGACCGCCGCCACGATCGCCGCCTGCCCGGACGCGTCCAGGAGCGGGCTCGGCGCGAACGCGCCCATGCCGCCCGTATTCGGACCCCGGTCGTCGTCAAAGATGCGCTTGTGATCCTGCGCGGAGGTGATCGGGATCCCCCGCGTGCCGTCGCACAGCGCGAAGAAGGAGACTTCGGGCCCGACCAGGCATTCCTCGATCACGACGCGCGCGCCGGCGGCGCCGAACTGCCGCTCGTCCATCGCCGCGCGGATCGCCAGGTCGGCTTCCGCGCGATCGGCGGCGACGACCACCCCTTTGCCGGCGGCCAGCCCGTCCGCCTTCACCACGACGGGAAAGCCGAACGTCCCGGACGCGATCGCCTCGCGGGCCTCGGCCGACGAGTCGCAGACGCGGTACCGCGCGGTCGGAATCCCGTGGCGCGCCATGAAATCTTTCGCGAACGCCTTGCTGCACTCGAGCTGCGCCGCGGCGCGCGGCGGACCGAACACGCGGCGTCCGGCGGCGCGGAAACGATCGACGACGCCGCGATCGAGCGGCAACTCCGGCCCGATGACGGTGAGATCGATCGAGGCGCGCTCCGCGAACGCGAGGAGCGCGTCCGGATCGCCGGACTCGATCGGGACGAGCGCGGCGCAGGTGGCGATGCCCACGTTGCCCGGCGCGCAGAAGAGCGCCGTCACTCCGGACTCGCGCGACAGCCTCCAGGCGAGCGCGTGCTCGCGGCCGCCGCCGCCGACGACAAGGACCCTCACTGCGCCAGTAACTCCAATTCGGGCAGTATGTTAGCGCTTGTCATAAACGGACGAGCTTTAAGGCTGGAAACCTCGTACACTTGTGGTAGCCTACTGTATTCCGACGGATCCAAAGGGCCCATGCAGTGCTGTCCGGTCGTGTGAGCGACCAGGAGAGCAGTCGGAACGCAGAGGGGGTGTCATACAGCTTGGCTGAAGTGAAAGTGCAGGATGGCGAATCCATCGAGAGCGCGCTTCGCCGGTTCAAGCGGAAGGTGCAGCAGGAAGATATCATCAAGGATATCAAGAAGCATTCCTTCTACTTGAAGCCTGGGGATCGCCGCCGCGCCAAGCAAGCGCTTGCGCGTAAACGTACGCGGAAGAAGCTGCGCCGCGAGACTGAGTGATCG
>JANOJK010001104.1:0-7089 GCA_031408165.1 Acidobacteriota bacterium
GTAGAAGCACACGCGCGTGCGAGCGGGTCCGCGGGGATCCGCTCGCGCATGCGCAGGTCGACATAGCACTCGTGCCGGACCCCAATCCATCAGCCCTCGTCCGGGCGCACCTGGCGAAGCTGCTTGAAGAAGTACTCGGTCAGTCGTCCCTGCCCTGACGATTCGGCGCCGGCGAGCAGCGCGTCGGTCTCGGCGTCACCAACCAGGTCCAGCACGAGGTGCAGGCGAGGGCGTGTGCCCGCGTTGTGGACTTCGTGCGGAAACCAGACGTCCACGTGCCAGCCCTCGCCGGGCCGCATCACGATGTGCTGATCGTTCACGTGGAAGTGCACGTCGTCCCGCGTCACGATGTGAACCCGTAAACGTCGCTGTTTGTCAGCGTTTTCGGGGCGACCTTACACAGTTTCTACACAGTTCTGGGCGGCACTTCTACGCGTACTCGGTGGTGTGCGTCGGTATGGTCATCGAACCAGCGTCGCCGCATTCCCGAGGGCGCGATTGGCCGACGAATCTCTCCAACAAGCGGCCACTTCGGTCGGCGCCATCGCAAGTGCGCCAAGTTCCTCAATGATCGCGCTGCAAAGGTAGCCGCCGGCATGCTCCATCCCGCGAACAGGCCATGCTACAGTGCAGCACCACGATGACGTTCCGCGGTCGTCGTTCCGTACGGTACGTGGTTGGTTTCTGCATGCTCGGAACGCTGGCCGCAACGGCCGTTCCGGCGGCGGGCCAAAGCGGCCACAATCGCGTACTTCTGCTCTTCGACGAGGACAGGAGTCTCCCGGGTCTGTCAGTCGTCGATCAGGCGATCCGTTCGACGTTGAGCGCCGGACTCGGGGACGACGTCGAGTTCTTCACGGAATCGATGCATGCTGCCCAGTTCCCCGAGGAGCAACATGCCCTGGCTCTCCGCGACTACTACATGAAGACCTACGGGGCCAGAAAGCTGGATCTCATTGTCGGCGTGATGGGACCCGCAGTGACCTTTCTGCGCAAGCACGGCGACGCGTTCGCTCCGGGGGTGCCGATTGTGTTCTGTGGGGCGGACGCGAGCGACCTCGACGGCGTGACACTCCCAGCTCGGATGACAGGTCTGCTCGTCCGACGCGTCTTCGCCCCCACCCTCGATATTGCCCTCCGGCTGCAGCCGGACACTCGACAGATCTTCGTGGTTGGGGGAACTTCCGAGTTCGACCGCCATCTCCAGGCAGCCGCCCGACGCGAGTTCGAGCCGTTCGAGCGACGCGTCTCGTTCGCCTATCTCACGGACCTGCCGATGAAAGATCTCCTGACGGCGGTATCCCAAGTTCCGCCCAAGAGTTTCGTCGTGTACTTGACGGTATTCAGGGATGGGGTCGGACAGACATTCGTCCCGCACGATGTGGTATCGAGAATTTCCGCCGTCGCCAGCGCACCCGTCTACGTTTTTGTCGATCAGTACCTGGGCAATGGCCCCATTGGCGGGTATCTCTATAGCACCCAACTGCACGGCAAGGCCACCGGCGAGCTCGGCCTCCGAGTGCTCCGCGGCGAATCACCTGCAAGCATTCCTGTCCGTGGGGTAGAAGACAACCAGTATATGTTCGATATCCGGCAGCTGAATCGGTGGTCACTCGACAGCCGGCTGCTCCCGGTCGCCAGTGTCATCCTGTTTCGCGAGCCAAGCGTCTGGGATCGCTACGGTAGTTACATCCTCAGTGCACTGGCCCTGCTGACCGTCCAATCACTCCTGATCGTCGGGCTTCTCTACCAGCTCCGCGCACGCCGGAGGGCCGAGATCCAGAGCCGCAGGAACCTGGCACTCGCCGCCGACGCCGGTCGTCGCCAGACGATGTCGGCGCTGACGAGCTCGATTGCCCACGAGCTCATTCAACCCCTCAGCTCGATGATCCACAACGCCCGGGCGGGTCGGACGATGATCACCGTCAATCCTGCGACGCTCGACACGATTGGCGAGATCCTTTCCGACATCGAGAGCGAGGGTGTCCAAGCCACACAGATCATCGATCGGCATCGGGCAATGCTCCGAAGTCACCAACTGGACAAGAAACCGATCGACCTTCACGCCGTGATACATGAAAGTCTTGCTCTCGTCGCGCACGAGATGAGAGCGCGGCAGGTCGACGCAACCCTCAATCTGTCGTCGAATCCCTGCATCATCACCGGCGATCAGGTGCTCTTGCAGCAGGTGCTGGTAAACCTGGTGATGAACGCCATGGACGCGATGGCGGAGATGCCGTCGGCCCGACGTTCCGTCACGATACGAACCGAAATCCGGGCGGCCAATGTCGAAGTTTCCGTGCGCGACACCGGATCGGGCTTACCGGCGCATGTCGCAAACAAGATGTTCACATCATTCGTTACGACGAAAGCGCACGGCCTCGGGATCGGACTCACGATCGCGCGAACGATCATCGACGCGCATGGTGGCACCATCGATGCCCAGAACAATCCCGAGGGGGGCGCGACATTCACGGTCACCCTGCGCCGCGGCGAAGCCCTCAAGATCTTGTCAAGCCCGCCGAGTGCTGCATGACATTCCTCGCAAGACACACTGGGCCCGCAACGAGCACATCCGCGCGCCTCCAACGATACGGGCATGTTGCTGAGCGCTTCCGCGTTCCCGAGCAACCACGCTGGCCGAGCGGATTGTCGTATACGCTCGATGTCGGTTCCTGAGCACGTCGTTGGAGGTTAGTGTTTGCCCAAGCGACCCCGCGTGCTAATCGCCGAAGACCACCCTGGAATGGCAAAAGCCGTCTGCCGGGTGCTGGCAGTGGACTGCGACGTCGTGGGAAGCGTCGCAGACGGCAGCGCCGTGCTGGAAGCGGCGCAACGACTCCAACCCGACGTGATTGTGGTCGACCTCAACCTGCCCAACGTCAACGGACTGGAGGCGTGTCGTCAGATCATGCAACTGAACCCACAAGCGAAAGTGATCGTGTTCACCGCGATGAACGATCCGGACGTCAGGCAACGATCCTTCGAGGTCGGGGCATCTGCCTTTGTGTTCAAAGGCGGCGACGACCTCCTCGCGACGATCAAACGCCTGTGTGATGGCCAAGGTTGATGTGAGTCGATCGAGGACGCTCGCGAAAAGAACTCGGTGAGCTTCCGGCCGGCTTCCTTCCTCGCCGGCCCGCGTTCGCGCTCCGCAGCGAGGCTCGCGCGGCGCTCGTGGTCTTCGATAGCGATGTGTCGGTCGCGATTCACGGATCTCGATCCCGTCGGCCAGCCAGTGGAACCTGCAGGCGGCAAGAAACTGAGAATTGCCGTCGAGCTCGCGAGTCACGCCGCGTGGAGAGCGCGAAGTGTCGGCGGGAGTCTTAACCCCAGCCAGCGAGAATACCAGCCACGGGCGACGGCATCCCGATCGAGGCCGCACCACGAAGGACAGCTGGGCGACGGTCAGCGCGGCGTGCTTGAGGACATCCCGCTGCACGCCGGTAGGAACGAGCGCGCCGCTGGACACCCGGAATTCCCACGGGGCCGGCTGGGCTGAACTCGCCGGGCTGACCGCCGGGGTTTGCGCGCCGGCGATGTGCGCCGCGCCGACAAGGATGGCCGCGGCGAACGCGGTGCGCGCCGTGCGGCCGTAGACGGAGCGAGCAAGACGCGGAGCGTCGGCGGTGAAGGGCGGTGTCAGTTTCATGATTCCTCTCCAGGGCGTGTGGCCGGCTGACTGGAGTGAGATTACGAAACGTCGTGCCCGGCGGGCTTGTCCCCAGGCGACAGCCTTGCGGCCTTCGACGACAATTCGCCGTCGGTGCGGCTGTATCTGCTTACGCGGCGGTATTGGCGCGACGGAACTCGCCCGGAGTCTGCCCGGCCCAGCGCTTGAACGCGCGATTGAAGGAGCTTTGCTCGGCGAACCCCAGCAGGTATGCGATCTCGGTCGCGGCAATGTTCACCTGGGCGAGGTAGGACTTGGCCGCGCCGAACCGCATCGTGTCGAGCATCTGGTTGAAGATCGCGTTGTGCTCGCTGAGGCGTCGCTGGAGGGTGCGAGGGCTCATGCCGAGTTGCCTGGCGACCGATTCGAGCCCGGGGTCACCGCCGCGCAACCCGGCCCCGATCGTCTCGCGCACGCGTCCGACGATGGTGGAGTCGGCCGGTCGTTGGTCGAGAAGGGTTCTTGCGTGAGCGTCGAGAACGGAGAACAGCGTCCGGTCGGCGCCGGTACGCGGCGAGTCCCACGTCTGGCGGGCCATCACGATCTGGCAGGCATCCGCGCCGAAGACGACCGGGCGCGCGAAGATCCGTTCGTGCTCCCGGACGCTCGCGGGCCGGGGGTGGGTGAACTCCACGCGCGCCAGCCGATAGGGCTGATGCATGTTGACCCGCGTTCGCAGGAACACCGCACCCAGCACGTATTCCGCGTACGGCCGGGTGATCACGGTCGGATCGGACGGCGATTCGACCGCGAAGGTCACGGACTGGTCGCCGACCACGAACGGCATGCGGACGACATCGTTGATCAGCGGGAAGTAGTCGGACACGCTCGACGCCGGGATCGACACACACAACCTTCTGGTCTTTCAGATCGCCCCCGCGTCTACAGCTTTCGCAAGTACGCGAGCAAAGCCGCGCGCTCTTCCGGCGTGGGCTGCCGATCGAAGTTCACGCCGTCGGTCGAGGCGAACGGGGGCACGACACCCGGCGGGGCAGCGACCTTCGCGCGCGTGAAGAGCGCGATGTAGTGATCGACCACTTCTTCGAGCGTGCCTGCGCTGTTGTTGTGAAAGTACGGAGCGGTCTTTCTGATCCCGCGAAGACCGGGCATCTCCAGCTTGTTCCAGTCGTCGGCGCCGAGCGGCCCCACGAATCCCGTGACCAACGCGCGGCCCGGATCGGAGGTCGTCCGCCGGACTCTGGCGCCGGCAGGGAGGGGCGGTGCGGGGACACCCGGTGCGGGAGACAGCGGACAAGGGCTGACGCGCTCAGCGGGCACGGGACAGGGCGCAGGAACAGACAAGGTGATCTCGTAGGTTCGCTCATTACGAGCGAGACGGTCCGGGCAGGGCGCAAAGGCGAAGCGGGCGGGCACGACGGTGTCAACGACACGCGGACACTGCGATCCGATGTTGTGGAGTCGAACGACGGGGAGCGTTGGCGTGGACTGCCCGGCGCCGCCATGACAGTGGTTGCAGGCGCGCTCGAACACGACCTTGCCCTGCGCTTCGAGCTCGTTGAGCGGCGGATCAGGATCCGGCAGCGGTGTCGTGCCCTCCCTGATCGCATCGGACAGCGCGCGAACGCGATGGTTCGTGAAGAGCACCCGCTGAAACGAGGCGAGATCCTCGAGGAGTTGCGGCGGCGGCAGCCTCTGGATCTGCGCGTGATCGGTCAGCGCGCCGAGCGCCTGCTCCGGCAGCGTCGTCACGCGGGCATCCAGTTGGTATCCACCAGTACGGTTCGGGCCGCGTGGCCACGCGACGACGCCGTCGGGTCCCGTGAGCGCCACGTCGTTGACGGTCGGCACCGCGCGCCACACGTCCACGAACGTCTCGCGCGACGGCAGGTTGGTCAGGGGATCGACCAGCTTGATGTTCGCCGGCAGCGGGAAGACAATCCTGACGAGACCGTTCTGGCGGAGATTGCTGAAGTCATCGGCGTTCTCGCCGTTGATCCGGAAATCATCCGCATCGATCGGCTGGAACAGCGGATCCTCGGCACGTCGATCCCACAGGCGCCGCAGTTGGAGGACCCGGAACCTTGCCTCGACGCTGGCGGGCGAGAGCTGGAACTGGTCCGTCGCCATATGGCAATCGGCGCACGAGCGCCCGTTGCCGTCCAGACCGTGCAGCCGCCGGTCGAAGAACGCGCGGAAGCCGCGGACGACCGCGTCGCAGGGCTCACCGCCGCAGTCTTGCGGCATCTGCAGGGATTCGACACTCCGCTCCGGCTCAGGGGCGAGCGGCACCGCGGACGTGCTGGCTTTCATCGCCAGCGTCGAGATCAGCAGAAGCCCGCACATGATGGTCAGAAGGCGTCGTTTCACGGCATTCTCCTCGAGGTTTACGCAACGGCCGATCTCGGCGGACTGCGTTCACCCATCTAAGGCGCCGTTTGTCCCGCAAAACTTGCACGCGCCCTTTTTGTCAATATTCCCTCCCGGTTGGGAGCTCGTTGGCGTGATGATGGGAGGGGCCCAGCACAAACACATGTCGCAGGAGATCACGCAGCTGTTGCTGGCCTGGAACGAGGGGGACGGGCAGGCGCTGGACCGGCTGATGCCGCTCGTTCAGGACGAACTGCACCGGCTCGCCCATCGCTATATGGCGGGAGAGCGCCCCGGCCACCCGCTCCAGACGACGGCGCTCATCAACGAAGCCTATCTGCGCTTGATCGATTCGAGCCGCGTGCGATGGCAGAACCGCTCGCACTTCTTCGCCGTGTCCGCGCAATTGATGCGGCGCATCCTTGTCGACGTCGCCCGCGCGCGCAACAAACAAAAGCGCGGCGGCGATGTCGTGCAGGTCTCATTGGACGAAGCCATGGTCGTCACGCGTGAGCCGAGCGCCGATCTGATCGCGCTCGACGACGCGTTGACGACGCTCGCGACGTTCGACGAGCGCAAGAGCAGGATCATCGAGCTGCGCTTCTTCGGTGGATTGAGCGTCGAGGAAACCGCCGAAGTGCTGAAGGTGTCGGCGGCGACGGTGATGCGCGATTGGGGGTTGGCGAAGGTCTGGTTGCTGCGGGAATTGGAAAGCAAGTGAATGACGCCTGAACGCTGGCAGGAGATCGAGCGGCTGTATCACGCGGCGCTTGAGCGTGGCGCGGGCGAGCGCGCGGCGTTTCTGACCGATGCCTGCAGAGGTGATGACGCCCTGCGTCGTGAGGTCGAATCGCTGCTCGATTATCAGGGGCAAGCCGGGGACTTCATCGAACAACCGGCCGTCGAGGGTCGTCTGGCCAGCGCGGTTCGCCGGCTCGAGCAGTCGGCCGTTCCGGGCCGGTTCGTGGGACGCGTCTTCGGTTCGTACGAAGTGAAGGCCCTCATCGCGGCGGGCGGCATGGGCGAGGTGTATCGCGCCGTCGATACACGGCTGAACCGCACCGTCGCGATCAAGACGCTGCCCGCGC
>JANOJK010001109.1:0-1549 GCA_031408165.1 Acidobacteriota bacterium
GGGCGTGGGGTGGTAGTCCCCGCGCGCCGCGTACTCACCGCGGCGTCCCATGGGCGGGCTGGGCATCGGCCGGAGTGTACTAGGCCTACGGCCGGGGCCGAAGACCTAAGGCCTTAGGCTTTGGCTTTGGGCTTTAGGTGGGCTTCAGCCGGATCTTCCCAAAGCCTAAAGCCCAAAGCCCAAGGCCTTAGGCGTTAGCTAAACTCCGCCCGGCCCGCTCCCGCGGCCGCCCGGGGGACGGACGATCGGCTGGTAGGGATTGGGGACCCCGTTGGGCGGCTGCTGCGGCACGGCGCCGGGGCGTGGCAACGTGAGCGGCGAGCTCTGACCGGCCGCCGGGAGCTGGCCGGGCTGGTTGACCGGCGGCATCGCGTTGGGCGGCTGTGGTTGCATGCCGGGAAACTGTCCGTTCACAGGGAGCCCCTGCGGCTGCTGCGGCATCCCGACGTTGATCGGCTCGTCGTTGTCATCGGTCGGCTGTGGCGGACGCTGGAAGGTCGGCGTCGGCGCCGCCGCGGTGGCCGTCACCGCCGGCGCGCGGCTCGTCGGCATGATGGTGACGCGGTCGTAGAACGCGGCGTTCGCCACGGGCACGGGGCGGGGCGCCGCGATATAGCCGCTCGCCGAACGCAGCAGGATATCGAGCGCGTCCCGTTCCGGCGCGTCGACGAGCTGCAGCGTGATTGCGGGACCGGTCATCTTGTCGCCGTTGACGATCTTCGTCTGTCCGACCCGCGCCCACTCCTGCAGGATCTGCCGCAGGGGTACGTTGTCGGCAATGATGGTCACCCGCCCACCCTGCATGGTCAGTTTGAGCTCGCCGGCTGAGGCGGGCACGGACAGCCCGCAGGCCACGGCCAGGGCAAACGCGCAGCGCAGAATGGTTTTGTTCATAAGGGTCTCGCCTCGGAGTATACGCCTCTTAAGACGCCCCCGCGAGCACGACAGTCGGTTCACGCCCTACGCCAGTTTGGTGATCCACAAAGGGGAGTCTTTCCGCGGCAAATCGCAGGCCCGGCAGATGTCGGGACCCCCGCTCTCGAGGTGCTCCCGGCGCACGGCACGGTAGGGCTCGGAGTTCCAGACATCCGCAATCGACTGGGTCGTCAGGTCGCCGAGGATGGTCTTTCCGTCGAAGTCGGCGCAGCACAGGGAGACCCGGCCGTCCCACAACACCGTGAAGGTGAGCCACGGCCGATAGCAGGGATAATTGACGTCGGACTCGTGGTTCAGCGTCCCGGCCCAGTTGTGGAGCTCGGTGATGTGAATCTTGTCGGCGACCCCGCGCCAGTGCTCGATGAAGGCCTGCTCGTCGGCTGAGTTGTCCTGCCGGACGAACGAGAGGATCAGCTTCGGCCGGCGCCTGCCGAGCTCGCCGCGGAGCCGGACGATGCGCTCGATGTTGGCGATGACCTTGTCGTAATTCAGGCCGATGCGCGTCTGCTCGAAGACCTCCTTGCCTCCCGCGTCGACGCTGATGTTGATCGCATCGAGGCCGGCCTCGATGATGCCGCGGGCGACCTTCTCGGTGATCAGCGAGCCGTTGCTG
>JANOJK010001114.1:0-1667 GCA_031408165.1 Acidobacteriota bacterium
TCGCGGGCAGAACCGCGACCGTCGGCGCGGAGACTGCGCGAACGCGAAGGCCCCGGCGGCTCAGCCGCAGCGCCAGCGTGAACGCCGAATCCAGAGTGCTCGCGGCAGGTCGAGCAAGAAGCGCTCCCCGCCGCGAATGACTGGGAATTGAGCGCGGGACCGAAAACTGCCGGTAATCCGGCAGCGCCAATCGACTCTCTAATCGGCGCATGTAGCCGCGCGGCCGCCGGACGTTTCTGACGGATGTCGCCGCGGGCGCCGCCGGCGGCATGCTCGCATCCTCCCCCTCCGCTCGCGTCTCGCAAGCCGCGTCGCAGGATCGCGCCGCAGGCGCGAACGGCGCGTCCGCATCGCGCTCATCGACTGCGGCGGGCAGGGGAGCGGCGTCCTGCGCCACGCGCTCCGCCTCGGCGCGCAGTGCGTCGTCCTCTGCGATGTGGACGCCGAGCAGGTAAGGACTTCCCTCGACAGCGTCGACTCGCGCAAGCGCCCGACGTCGGACGTGGAGATCGGCCACAACTCGATGATCGCGTGCCACCTGGCGAACATCGCGTTCCGCACCGGCCGGGTCGTGCACTGGGACGCCGCCACCGAGCGGATCACGGCGATAACGAGGCGCAGAAGCTGGTGCTCAAGCCGTATGCGCCCCGTGGGTCCTGCCGGCCATCGCCGCGCCATCGACCCCCCTCGGGCAGCGTCCGGCGCGCAGCCATCTGTCGCTTCCGCCTTCAGGTGGACGTCAGCGGCGCTTGACCCGACGGCGCGGATGTTGAAGGATCCTGCGCATGGCTCAGACTCCCGATACCACCGTGCCGGTCGCCCAGGCGGCCGCCAGGCTTCCTGACGGCGTCGTCACGATTGCGGGCGTGGCGCCGGACGTCCAGCCCGGGTGCCGCGCCTTCACGCACTTCAACGGACCCACCGGCCAGTTGAGCGGCCTCTGTGCCGGCCTGGCCGTCCTGGATCCCGGCGCGAGTCCGCATCCGCCGCACCGCCATCCGGAGGAGGAATTCCTGATCGTCGCCGCCGGCACCGGCGAGATCGAGTGCGACGGGAAGACGACACAGGTGGGCCCCGGCGACATCATGTACTGCGGCGGCCACGTCCTTCACGGCATCACCAACACGGGTCAGGTGCCGCTGACCTTTTACTGGTCGAAGTGGCTCGCGTCGATCACTTCGAAGACGTAGCCGTTCACCGGCTCGCGGAAGAAGAAGCGCTCGAACGGCGTGGCGCGCCCGGGCTCGATCAGCGCCGCGCCTTCTTCGATCAGCCGCGCCTTCAACGCGCCGAACTGCGCGCCGGGATACGACACCGCGACGTGCCGGCCGAATTCCCCCTCGAACGCGGACGCTTCGAAGCGCGCGACATACAAGAGGTGCATCTCCTGCCCCTGGCCGATGTCGAACCACACCACCTCGATCGGTGAATTCGCCGGGACGGCCTTGCGCGCGCAGCCCAGGGTGTTCTCGAAGAACCGCGCCGTCCGCTCGACATCCGGCGTCGCGAGGGTGAAATGGGCAAGGCGCATACGCGATCCTCGCATAAACTTCGACCTCGGAGAGGTGGATCCTGATGGCTGATTCGTACACGCCCCGGTCGGAAGACAAGTTTTCGTTCGGCCTCTGGACGGTGAGCAACCGCGGCCGGGATCCCTTCGGGGAGGC
>JANOJK010001124.1:0-6508 GCA_031408165.1 Acidobacteriota bacterium
GGATTGCGGCGGACGACGGCGTACTTGATCGCGATCGCGACCCCTTCGTCCACGAGGCGCCCGACGGCGTCGAGCCCCTGGTCCTTGTCGGATCCGAATCCGTCCTCGGACTTGAGGTAGATGATGAGCGGCACGCCGGCCTCGGCGGCGATCTCGCGCAGGCCGGCCTCCATGCCACGCGCGTCGCGCGGGTCGCCGCACGGGAGCATCATCACGGCGCGGAAGGCATACGGCTCGAGGATCCGCGCCTGGTCGATGGCGCGGCCGAAGGACGGCCCGATGCTGGGGATTGCCCACCGCGTCGCGGCGAATCCCGACAGCCACCCGGCGAGCGCCTCGAAATCGCCGAGCGACGCGTGGTACAGGAACGCGTTGCCGCCGTACAGAAATCGGGTGATGCCTCCGGCCTCGATGTGACCGGCGATGCGCTCGGCCGCGTCGAGGTCCAGGGTGCGCCGCGCGTCTCTCTTCCGCGGCAGCGGCGGCACGGCATACACGCCGTTCAGTGTTTCCGCCTGAAGGCGGGAGCCGCGAGGCGCATCCGACGTCACAGCCGCCATACGTCCGACGCGGTGATCGGCCGCTCGCCGCTCCCGAGCGTGATCAGCGGCCAGTCCGGCGTGGTCGTCAGCATCTCGAGCCGATCATCGATGACGAGCGCGGTGTCTTCGACTTTCGTGCCGGCGACCGTCGGGTTCCAGGCGAACGCCTGACGCGCCTGCACGGCCTCCTGCGACGCCGGGTGCGCCACCCACTCGCGCGCGCGGTAGCCGATGGCGCCTCCCTGATGATGGTTCAGCTCCTCACCAGGGAAGCCGGCCGCCGCGTATCCGTCCGCGGCCACGCCGTAGAGGGAGGCGGCCGTCGCGCCAGGCCGCGTGGCCTCGAGCAGCCGGCCGAAGACCGACGCCGTGGCGCGCGTGCGGGCGTCAAGATCGGGCGGGCCACCGACCGCGACGATGCGCGAGAGGGAGACGATGAGGCCGTCGCGCTCGGCGCAGAGGGCCACCATCACGACGTGCTTCCACGCCGCTGCGGTCGGAACCGGATGCCGGTAGCGGCGCAGCCGCTCGTCGGAGCCGACGAGGGTCACGATCGGCCGCGCGCGAAGGGCGACGGCGCTGTCCATGATAGTGCGCGCGATGTCGCGCTCCGCGTCGCCGGGTGCGAGCGTCCGGCAGACGTTGCCGAGCATCATCCCCGCTTCGCGCCCGAGCGCGCGATACCGCGCGATGTCGTCATCGGTGAGGAGACTTCGCGCGCGCGACAGGGCGGGCTCGACGGAGGTGGTCCCGGGCAGCGGCCAGTCGGCGCCGAGCGCCGCCGCGCCACCGAGCACGCTCTGCGCGGCGCGGACGGCGCGCGACGGATCCTGATCCTCGGTCCAGGGATAATCGAGCGGCTCGTAGTCGAGACCTCTGAGCTCCTCGCCGAGGAGCCGTGGCATCTCGATGGCGTTGGCGAGGACGAACCGGCGCCCGTCGGCGGCGACGAGCAGCCGGGCGGTGCCGGTCTCGCGGCTCGCGTCGATCCGGTTTGCGCGCCCGCCGGTGAGCCAGGCGATGTTATGGTGGCCGGCGAGCAGCACGCCCTGGACCCCGGCCGCCCGGGCTGCACGCGCGACGCGCCCGAGTTTCTCGTCGTGATCGGCCGTCGGATTCACTTCGCGAACGTCTGGTACTCGCGCTCGATCCGGGACGTCGACGGCGGAGCGCTGAGGATCAGCACGCGGTACTTGAAGGTGACGGACTTGCCGGGTTCGAGCGTGTGGTCGAACGCCTTCGGGTCGTTGAACTGTTTGTCGCCAAGTGGATTGGCGGCGAACAGTCCGTAGCCGCGCGCGTGCCAGTGGGTCGGGTAGCCGACGTTCGACGGATGGTCGAGGATCGCGACCGTGACCGGCTCGCCGTTGACGATGCCGCCGAGCAGGGTCCATTTCGCACGGGTGCTCCACACCGCGTCCCCCTCCTTGCCCTCGCTGCTCACGTACTTGCCCGATACGCCGGTATTGTCCAGGACCGGCACCGGGGTCGCGTTGCCGGACGCGTCGGTGAAGATTTCAGCCTTCTCGGCGGGCTGTTCGAGCTCGCGCGTGAGGCGCATCCCGAGCATCCCTTCCTTGCTGTCCTTGAAGACGACTTTCTGGTCGAGCGCGGTGAGCGTCGTGGTCCGATCGATCGTGCGGGAGTCGGCGCCGCCGCGGAAGGTGAACTCGGTCGTCTCCTTCATCAAGGGCTTGTTGTCGGGGGTCATCCAGGCCGTTTCGACGGTGAGCTCCCCCTTGTCCGCGCCGTTCTTCGTATGGGTGACCTTCTGGTGGACGATCGTCCCCATTTTCGGGGCCTGGTCGGGCTTGATCGCGTCGGAGTTGTTCCAGAAGTCGAGTCCGTTGACGTCGCCATGGTTCAGCCACAGGCCGACGTGGTGCGGGTGGTCGACGCGCTCACCCTTGCGGGGATCCAGGGGAAATCCGCGGGTGACGAGGCTGCCTTTCGCGGTGCGCAGCGGGTACAGGACCGGCTTCTTGAGCGTGGACGGCCAGATATACGACGTGAACGGCTGGCCGTCGATCGTCACGTCCACACGCTTCTCCGCGTTATTGACGCTGACCTCGATGCCGTTGGCCGCTTTCAGGGGGATCGCGACGGCCGCGGCGAGAAGTGCGAGACAGGCCCAACGCATGGGGTGACTCCTTTGCATGGCGCTTACTTTAGCGGTAAAGTCTTATCATATGTCGACAACATTCAGACTCGTCTCCGGATCGTTCCTCGTGGCGGCACTGTTCCTGCCTCCGCTCTCCGCGCAGAGCGACGGGTTCAAGCCGCTCTTCGACGGCAAAACCCTGAACGGCTGGCGCGGCTACAAGAAGGCCGACGCGGCCGAGACCCGCTGGAAGGTGGACAACGGCGTCGTCACCATCGCGGAAAGCGACGGGAAGGATACGCGCGGTAACCGCGACCTCATCACCGATGCCACCTATGACCAGTTCGACCTGAAGTGGGAGTGGAAGGTCGCCCCGGGCGGCAACAGTGGACTGAAGTACTTCGTGCTCGAGGACCAGGCGAGCGCGATCGGTCACGAGTACCAGATGATCGATGACCACAAGCATCCGGACGCGAAGATCGGGCCGCACCGGCAGACCGCGGCGTTCTACGATGTGCTCGCGGCGACGGATCGTACGCTCAAGGACGCGGGCGAGTGGAACCAGTCCCAGGTCATCGTCAAGGGCAATCACGTCGAGCACTGGCTGAACGGCAAGCGCGTGCTGCAGTACGAGCTCGACTCGCCGGACGTGCGCGCGGCCATCACGAAGAGCAAGTTCAAGGACGTCGCCCGCTTCGGCAAGCCGCAGAAGGGGCACATCCTCATCCAGGATCACGGCAACCAGGTCTGGTTCCGGAACGTCAGAATCAAACCCCTCACGTAGAGTGGTGACACCGCGTCCGGAGTTTTTCTGCAGGAGAAGACCCATTCTCCTGATCTCCGTTCTTCTGCTTGGACACGAGCGCTGAGCTAAGGTTCGTGCGAATCGGAATTCTCGGTGCCGGTGGGATCAGCGACACGCACGCGCGTGCGGCGCGCGCGATTGACGGCGTACAGGTCGTCGCCGTCCACGGCGCGAACCGTGAGAAGGCCGCCGCGCTGGCGCGCTCCGCCGGCGCGACGGCGTATGACGAGCTCGACGCCTTTCTCGCCCATCCGATGGACGTGGTGGCGATCGGCAGCCCCTCGGGCGTGCACGCCGAGCAGGCGACCGCCGCGGTGCGCCGCGGGCTGCACGTCCTCGTCGAAAAGCCGCTCGACATCACCACCGCCCGTATCGACGCACTGGCCGAGGAGGCCGACCGCGCAAGTGTGAAGGTCGGCGTGTTCTTCCAGGATCGGCTGACGCCGGATCTCGTCGAGATGAAAGCGAAGATCGACGCCGGGGCCATCGGCACGCCGGTGCTCGCGTCGGGTCGCGTGACCTGGTACCGTCCGCCCGAGTACTACGGCGACTCCCGGTGGCGCGGCACGCGGCGGCTCGACGGCGGCGGCGTCCTGATGAACCAGGCCATCCACACCATCGACACGCTGCTCTGGCTGTTCGGCCCCGCCGCGCGTGTGTCGGGGCGCGTGGCGACGCGCTTCCATCAGATCGAAGTCGAAGACACCGCGGCCGCCCTGATCGAGTTCACGAGCGGCGCGTTCGGCACGATCCAGGCCTCCACCGCCGCCTTTCCCGGCCTCCCGCGGCGTATCGACGTCACCGGCACGCGCGGCACCCTGGTGCACGAGCAGGAGGCGCGGCCCGCGGTTGTCGCCGACGCGTCGGGACACCGGCGGGTGTTCGAGGATTTCTTCGCGGCCATCGAGACCAACGGCACCCCGGCCTGCGACGCGCGCGAAGGCCGCCGCAGCGTCGCGCTCATCGAAGCCATCTACCGATCGGCGCGATCTGGTGGCAGTGAGAGACCGGAGTGAGCCCTGGCAACGACGAATGACGAACCACCGGCAACCAAACTGAGAAGCGCGAGGTCCCATGTTGAATCGTGAATGGCTGAAGCGGGTGGCGATCGGCGGCAGCCTGATGCTGGCTGGCGCGAGCCTGCACGTGCTCGCGCAAACCGGGCCGGCGCCGGGGGGCTACGTGATCGAGCACGACGCCGATATCGCGAAGAACGAGCCGGGCACGCACAACGGCGGCGGGCAGACCGTCGGCTACTCGTTCTTCAAGAGCGTGCCGGACCTGAGGCTGGTCTTCCGCAAGCGCGCCCTGAAGCCGGGCTCGGGCATCGGCCTGCACGAGCAGAAGGAAGACGAGATCTACTACGTGCTGAGCGGCCGGGGCTCGATGACGCTCGACGGCAAGACCGTCGAGATCACGCCGGGCACCGCCGTGCTGACGCGCCCGGGCAGCTCGCACAGCCTGAAACAGGCCGGGAACGAGGACCTCGTCATCCTCATCAACTACGAAGTCGTTCCCAGGCCCGCACAATAGTGGCGGGCCTGACCCTGCACCAACGATCCTGAGGGCCCTTGATGAACTCCTGGTTTGTTGTCGCCGCCCTGCTCGCCTTCGCCCAGTGGCCGCAGTTCCGCGGTCCGGACGGCTCGGGTGTGTCCCCGAGCACCGGCCTGCCGCTCACGTGGAGTGAAACCCGGAACGTCAAGTGGAAGACGGCGATTCACGGCCGCGCGTGGTCGTCGCCGGTCATCCTCGGCCGGCAGGTGTGGCTGACGACGGCGACCCCGGACGGGAAGCAGCTGTCGGCCATCGCGGTGGACAAGGACAGCGGCAAGATCATCCACGACCTCAAGC
This sequence comes from Acidobacteriota bacterium, assembly GCA_031408165.1. Taxonomy (GTDB): domain Bacteria; phylum Acidobacteriota; class Vicinamibacteria; order Vicinamibacterales; family 2-12-FULL-66-21; genus JAICSD01. The sequence goes on from JANOJK010001124.1 coordinate 5,303, forward strand.
TCTTCGAGGTTGTCACACCGCAGTTCGCGCACAGCTTCAATACCTATGCGTCGCCAACCCCCGTCATCGAGCCCGGTCGCGTGTATGTCACGTTCGGATCGCCCGGCACGGCGGCGATCGACACCACCACCGGCAAAGTGCTGTGGGAGCGGCGCGACCTCGAGTGCAATCACTTCCGCGGCGCCGGCTCCTCGCCGATCATCTTCCGGGACCTGCTGCTGATGCACTTCGACGGCAGCGACGTGCAGTACGTCGCCGCGCTCGACAAGCGGACGGGCAAGACCGTGTGGAAGACCGATCGGTCCGTCGATTTCGAGGACCTCGACCCCAACGGCAAGCCGAAGGCGGACGGCGACTTCCGGAAGGCGTTTGCAACGCCGCACATCGTGACGACCGGCAGCACGCCGGTCCTCGTCAGCATCGGATCGAAAGCCACCTACGGGTACGATCCGCTGACGGGGAAGGAGCTGTGGCGGATCGAGGAGAAGGGCAACTTCTCCGGCAGCACGCGGCCTGTCGTCGGCCACGGCCTGGTCTATTATCCGACGGGATTCAACACCGCGCAGATCTTCGCGATTCGCCCCGACGGGGCGGGCAACGCCACGAACACGCACGTCGCGTGGAAGTTCGCGCGCGGCGCGCCGAACAAGCCGTCGCTGCTCCTGCTCGGCGATCTGCTGTTCATGATCAACGACGGCGGCATCGTCACCTGCCTCGAGGCACGCACGGGGCAGGAGGTGTGGCGCTCGCGGCTGACCGACAGCTATTCGGCGTCGCCGGTGGCGGCGGACGGACGGGTCTACTTCTTCAGCGAAAACGGCAAGGCCACGGTGATCGAGGCCGGCCGCGTTTTCAAGGTCCTCGGGGAGAACTCGCTCGACGATGGATTCATGGCCTCCCCGGCGATCGACGGCAAGGCGCTTTATCTGCGAACCCGGACCCACCTGTACCGCATCGAAGACGCCAGGCAGTAGGCAGGAAACCAGGAGGCGGTCTGTCAGCTATTTCTTCGCCACCCGCCAAATGGTGTTCGAGGCGTCGTCGCTGACCAGGAGCGCGCCGTCCCTGGCCACCGCGACGCCGACCGGACGGCCCCACGGGTAGCCCTCGTCGGTCACGAAGCCGGCCAGGACCTGGGCTTGGGGCAGTACGACGTGCCGATGGAGCATATGGACCGGCATGACGAAATCGGCGGCCTGGCCAAGG
>JANOJK010001139.1:0-2376 GCA_031408165.1 Acidobacteriota bacterium
GCAGCCACCGCTCCGCAAGCGCGGCGCCAGAGACGACGAGCGACGCGGCGACCAGTGCGCGCGCCGACAGGCGCAGCGCCAGGAGGGTGCGCCACCGCCGGCGGACGGTGTCGAGCGAACGGCTCAGGTCCATCATCGCGATCCCACGAAGGCCTCCACCACGAGCGCGCCGAGCATCAGCAGCAGGCCGTAGCGCCAGAAGTTCTGCTGTCCTTCCGTCTGCCGGGCGAGACGCACCGCACGCGGCTGGGAGTCGCCGGACGAGCGCGTCACCAGTTTCTGGAACTCCGCCGGCGTCACCCGCGCCACCGAGCTCTCTCGCGGGTCGACGTTGATGGCAAGCGTCCGGTTGCCGGACGCGACCAGGCCGGGGCGCGGCGCAATCCCGGGAGGCGCGTCCGCCACCAGGTACGCCGATACCGCCGGGGGACGCGCGCCGAGATACCGCGCGACTTCCTGCGTGAAGGGCACGAACGCCGGATTCAGGGGAAAGTCGTTCCAGCGGCGATCCAGGTCGGAGGTGAAGAGCAGCACGCGTCCGGGCGCGCCCTGAAGGGGCTCGGAGGAGGTGGCCTGGCGCTCGGCCAGCGCAGTGCCGCCGTTGGTGTATCGCGCGACGACGCGCCAGGACGAGCCCGGATCGAACGCCCACGCCCGCTCGAACAGGACCTGCCCGAGATTCGCCGCCACGGCGTCGAACGGCCGGAGCACCGGGTGCCGCAGGTCCGTCGCGGCGAGGACGCCGGCGTTGCGAATCTCGCGCGGCGCCAGGGCGGGCTGCCAGCCGAGGAGCGCCGACACGACCGCCGGATCCACCTCCGGACCCGCGGCGATGAACACGCCGCCGCCCGAGGCCAGCAAGCCGCGCAGCGTGTCCCCCACGCGGCGGTCGAGGCCGTGCGTCGACAGGATCATGATGACCGAATGCTCCGCGACACGCTCCGCCGGCATCGCGGTGAAGGCGCTGCCGGTCACGGTCCGCACGTCGAAGTCGGCGCCGTCCTCGGCGCCGGCAAGGAGCGCGCGTGACAGGTAGAAGCCGCCGGTCGCCGCCGGTCCCCCGCCAACAATCAGGATCCGCGGCAGGACCCGCGTGTCCGCGAGCGCGAAGCGTTCGTTGTCGGCGGTGTAGCCCTCCGGATCCTCCACCAGCGCCTTCAGCCGGGCCGCGCCGCCAGCCGATGTGTCGAACGTGACGTCGGCCGCGTCCCCCGCTGGAATGGTCACGCGCCTGGGCGGGAGCTCGCGATCGTCGGCCACGACGCGCACGTCGGCCGTCCGGCTGCGCGTCCCGAAGTTGCGCACGGTCGCGATCACCTGCCGGCGCTCGATTGTGGCGTTGGTCACCGACAGGTTGGCCGTGGCGGCCCCGGCGTCGCGGACCTCGAGGTCGATCCCTTCCGGCAGCATCGCGCCCGCCTCGTCGAATCCGCTGCGCTGGAGATCCGTCACGACGACGGCGCGGCCGCCGGCCTCGTCCGCCAGGATCTCGGCCGCCTTGTCGAACAGCGCGGCGTAGCGCGTGGCCCCGGACCCCGGGGCGACCGCCGCCAGTGCCGCGCGCGCGTCCGCCGCCGTGCCCGGCGCCGACACGACGTCCGCGCGATCGTCGAATGCGATGAGCGCCACGCGATCCCCCTGCGCCCGATCGATCGCTTCGCGCGCCAGCGCGCGCGCCCGCTCGAAGCGCGCCGGGTCCGCCATGCTGAAGGACCGATCCACGGCCACCACCGTCGTCCGGCCCGCGGGCGCCGCGCCCGCCAGGTAGGGGCGCGCAAAGGAGCCTGCCAGGAGGAGGAGCGCCGCGACACGGGCCGCCAGCAGCAGCAGGTCGCGCAGCCGGTGCTTGCGCGATCGATCCACCGGGCTCTTGCGCAGCAGGCTCACCGCGGTAAACGGCACCGGCGGCGCGACGTCGCGCCGCAGCAGGTGCAGGATGATGGGCAGCGCGATCAGCGCGGCGCCGGCGAGGTAGAGCGGGGTGAGGAAACTCATCGTGCTGTCACGGCCCACGGCTCATTCACAAAGCTCACCAAGCTCACAAAGAGCACAAAGAGCACAAAGACCTTTGTGATCTTCGTGACCTGCGTGGCCTTTGTGATGAAGCCGTGGCTCGTGCTCCTCATCACTTCCTCCTCGATCGCGCATCGAGATACGCGAGCAGCGCGAAGTCCAGCGGCTTCGATGTATCCAGCGTCAGGAAATCGATTCCCGCCCCCCGCAGCTCCTTCTCGTAGCGCCCGCGCAGCGCCGCCATCCTCTCGAGGTACCCCTCGCGCACCTTCGACGGCTCCGCCGTGACCTCGTCGGCGCTCTCGACGTCGGTGAACTTCGACGCCCCCTTGAACGGGAACTGCAGCTCGTGCGGATCCAGCA
>JANOJK010001141.1:0-3025 GCA_031408165.1 Acidobacteriota bacterium
GTCTCGATGTCGATCCCCAGGGCCTTGTAGATGGTCGCCGCCAGGTCGGGCGGCGCGATCGGCCGATCGCGCGGGTAGCCGCCGATCTCGTCGGATGCCCCGACGACCTGCCCTCCCTTGATGCCGCCGCCGCCCATGAGCACAGTCCAGCAGTTGGTCCAGTGGTCGCGGCCGCCCGCAGGGTTCACCTTCGGCGTGCGGCCGAATTCCCCCATCCCCAGGACGAGCGTGGTCTGCAGGAGCCCGCGATCGTGCAGGTCCTCCAGAAGCGAACTGTAGGCGTGGTCGAACATCGGCCCGATGAGATCGCGGTAGCAGCTGATCGGGCTGAAGGGCGCGGAGCCGTGAATGTCCCACGTGATCTCGTTGAACACGGTCTCGAACATGTTCACCGTGACGAACCGGACGCCGCGCTCGACCATGCGCCGCGCCAGCAGGCAGCTCATGCCGAAGCGATTCCGGCCGTAGCGATCCTTTGTCTTGTCGTCCTCCTGCGACAGGTCGAAGGCTTCGCGCGTCGACTGCGACGACATCATGCGATACGCGGATTGAAAGTTGTTGTCGAGCAGGCGCGCGTCGGGGACGGCCTCGAAGTGCGACACCGCCTTGTCAACGAGCTGCCGCATCGACGAGCGTCCGTCCACGCGCATCGGCGGCAGGTACTCGGGCGCCAGCAGGTCGGGGACCTTGAAATCCGGTTCGGAGGGATCGGCGTTGAGCACGAACGGATCGAACGTCTTGCCGAGGAATCCCGCATTCTGGCCGTGCGGGAGGTTCCCCCCCGTGTTGCCGATCGGCCGCGGCAAAAGCACGTGGGCCGGCGCGTCCCCTTTGGGTCCTTTGAGCTTGCTCAGCACGCACCCGATATGCGGCTGTTCGTTGCCGAACTGGAAGAACCGCCCGGTCTGCATGTACTGGTGCCCGACGTCGTGCACGCCGGCGCCCGGGTGAAAGACCGACCGGAGCAGCGCGTACTTGTCGGCGTGCTTCGCCATCCGCGGAAAGATCTCGCTGATCTGGATGCCGGCGACGTTGGTGGGAATGGCCTTGTAGGGGCCGCGGATCTCGGCCGGCGCCTCCGGCTTCATGTCCCAGGTGTCGAGCTGGCTCGGACCGCCGACCAGCATCAGCATGATGCAGTTGACGTCGCGCGACGTGTCGACGCGCCCGGCCGCCTCCAGCACCGCCAGATCGCGAAGACTCAGCCCCAGCAGCGCCAGCGACCCGGCGTGCAGGAAATCACGCCGCCGCATGCCGTCGCAGAAGTGCACGCTCTTCTCGGCGTCGAATCGGAACATGGGCCCTCCAGGACCTGCCGGACGAATCTATTGAGGAACGATCTGATAGCTCACAAACGCCAGGTAGCGGCTGTCGGGCGACCACGACGACACGTTGATCGTGCCCTGTCCGCCGAACAGCTTCGCCATGACCGTGACCGCCCGGGTACTCAGGTTCATCAGGCGCAGCCTGACGTCCTTGTTCTCCGGATGATCCCCCGTGCCCTTCTCGTAGGTGAGGAAGACCATCGACTCGCCGTTGGGAGCGATGTGCGGGAACCAGTTCTCCGCCTCGTCCGTGGTCATCGCCTCCTGCTGCGATCCGTCGGTCTTCATGCGCCAGATCTGCATCGCGCCGCTGCGGTCCGAGTTGAAGTAGATGTATCGACCATCCGGAGAGTATTCCGGGCCGTCGTCCTTGCCGGCGGCCGTCGTGAGCCGTGTCTCCGCGCCGCCATCCACCCCGATGGTATAGACGTCGAAGTTGCCGTTCCTCTCGGCGCAATAGGTCAGCGTCCTGCCGTCGGGCGACCATCCGTGGAAATACGACGGCCCCTGCGCCGTGAGGAGCGTCGCCGCGCCGGTGCCGAACGGCACCTTGTAGATGAGCGACGGCCGCCGGCCCTCCACGGTCTGCGACTGGTCGCTGATCGCCCACATCGTGCCGTCGCGGGTGATGCCATGATCGTTGTTGATGCGTGTCAGGATCCCCAGGTCCACGACCTGCGGCTCCTTCAGGCGGTTGGGGTTGCGCGGCGCACCGGGCGGGTCCGCCTGGATCTTGTACAACTTGCCGCCGCTGTTGAAATACAGCGTGTTGGTGCCGTCGGGAAACCAGTTCGGCGCTTCGATCCGGCCCGGCTGCGTCACGACATGGACGACGCGCCGATCGCCCGAGCGCACGCTGATCGTTTCGAGCGTGTTGACGAGAGTCGTTTTGCCCGTGACGGGCGGCGGGGTCCCCAGTTCGACGTTCGAGAACGACGCCTGTTCGATCCGCGCGGGGTCGTGCGCCGAGACGCCCAGCCCGACGTAAAACTCTCCCGTGAACTCGACGCGCGCCGAACCGCCGGCCGGCTGCAGGGCCTCACCCGCCGCCGCGGCCGACATGGAGACGTAGCTGCCGCGCTTCTCGATCCGCACGCGCGCGGGTCCGACGAGGCTCGACTGGATCTCGTGCGTGACGGCCCCTTTCCCGTCGCGCCACTGAAGAGACGTGAGGCCGTCGCCGTGCACCGCCGCATCCGCGTACGCCGAATCCGGGTCGAGGGTCTGGCGGATCACCAGGCACGCTTTGCGATGGGCGTTGGGTGTGCCGGTCGCGGGTCGCGACCCGGCGAACTCAATCGTGGCGTCCAGCATCACGTCGCCCGACACCTTCTTCCAGACGTACTGAAAATGATCCGCGGCGCCCCACATGTTCTCCCCGCCGCCCGAGACGAGGTAGGTCCGCCTGGCCGCGTCGTAGACCGCCGATCCCGCTCCGGCCGTGGACGGCGTACCAACGTCGCCGCTCCCGGTGAAGATCCCGATGGGCTGCGGCTGCGGTTGCGCGGCAACAAGCATCAGCGCCGCGCCTGCCAGCCATCTGCCGATCGTCATTCCGCCTCCGGATGCACCCACGGGGCGCGATAGGGGCGGCGCAACAGCCGGTTCGCCTCCGCGTCGCCGACGACGACCCCCTTCGCGTGATCCCACTGGAGTGAGCGCCCGAGCTGCATCGACAGATTGGCGAGGATGCACGAGGT
>JANOJK010001200.1:0-3023 GCA_031408165.1 Acidobacteriota bacterium
CTTAGGATGGAGGGATTCCCCAAGACCGGTGACGGAATTACTGGCACTCCAGAACAGCGCACTTTCTTCGTTGAGGTTGGCGATCCCGTCCATGTTCCACGTGTTCTCGGCGCCGCTGGCCCCCTTCGCCTGGTAGGCCGACTGCTGACCGGACTCGGCGCCGCCGACGTTCACGCGGTCCACGATGATGCCGGGACCGGTCTGGAGCACGACCCACGGGTCGCGCGAGGAGGGAATGCTCTGGAGCTCCTCGACACTCACGTTGGTCGAGGTGCCCATCCTCTTCGTGTCAACGACCGGGGCGTCGCTCGTCACCTGCACCTGCGTCGCGAGACCCGCGACGCCCAGGGCAATCTTCAGCGGGACGCTCGAGCCGGTGGCGACGGCGATGCTCTTGTTCAGGTAATCGCTGAAGCCGGCGAGCTTCGCGCTCACCGTGTAGGTTCCGGGCGTGAGGTTCAGGAAGTGCGCTTCACCGAGCGTGTCGGTGATGGTCGATCGGGCCTGTGGCCCGCTGATGTCCACCGTGACACCCGGAAGCACGGCGCCGGTGCTGTCCGCCACGGTCGCATCGATGCGCCCCGTCGATACCTGTGCCGCGGATGGGGCCGCGATCGCCAGCGCCAGAAGGGCGCAGGCGCACGACACCATCAGTCTTGCAGATCGAAATCTCATCATCCATCCTCCCAGATAGATTGGCCATCCTCCCCAGAATAGTCTGGCCCGTACGGGCGAGCGATATCGAACAGTGTTCGAAGTCGAGCGCACCACTATGCGGGCGCCACGACCAGAATTGCAAGCGAGACTTTTTAGTTGTTTGGAATGAGCTATTTGGCGAAATGTCGAAAATGTCGACGAACTCCGGTGTGGCACCCCATCCGCGACGCGGTTGACACGCCGCCCAAAATGAATGACGATTCATTCAGTGAGGAGCGTGAGCCTCGTCCGCCCGGCCGACTCCTCCCGCGGGGACAAGCGGGAGGCGATCCTCCGGGCCGCCATCGACGTGTTCGCCGCGCGCGGGTTCTTCAACGCGCAGGTCGCGGACGTCGCCCGGGCGGCCGGCGTGGCGGCCGGCACCGTCTACCTGTACTTCCGCGGCAAGGACGACCTCCTCGTCTCGATCTTCGAACGCACCATGCGCGAGGCCATCGCTGACGGGCAGGCCTGCATCGGCCCCCTCGACGATCCGATCGACCAGCTCCGGGCGATCGCGCGCGTGCACCTCGACCGCATGGGCCATGACCGCAGCCTTGCGGTGGTCTTCCAGATCGAGCTGCGCCAGTCGACAAAGTTCATGGAGCGCTTCTCCGCCACGCTGCTGCGCGACTATCTCGGCATCATCCGCGGCATCCTCGTCGCGGGTCAGGCCTCCGGCGTGTTCCGTCGCGAGATCAACGCGACACTCGCAGCGAAGCTGTTCTTCGGAGGCCTCGACGAGATGGCGACCAACTGGATCCTGAGCAGCCGCACGTACTCGCTGGTGTCGCAGGCCGACGCGATCGTGGATCTGTTCGTGAGGGGCGCTGCCGCACCCCCCGCACCGCGCGCGGCCCGCGGCCCGAGGACCAGACGCCCATGAGATTCCGCGAGGCGGCCGTGCTCGGCGCGGGCGTGATGGGCGCGCAGATCGCCGCGCACTTCGCCAATGCCGGCCTGCGCGTGCTCCTCCTTGACGTGACGAGAGACGCCGCGCGCGAGGGGCTTCAGCGCGCGATGAAGCTGAAGCCCGATCCGTTCTTCACGCCTGACGCGGTGTCGCTCGTCCGCACCGGCGGCTTCGACGAGGACCTGGCCGCCGCGCGGGCCGCGGACTGGATCGTCGAGGCGATCGTCGAGCGCCTCGACGCGAAACAGGCGCTCATGGCGCGCGTGGATGCCGTCAGGCGCGAGGACGCGGTCGTCAGCTCGAATACCTCCGGCATTCCGGTCGCCTCGATCGCCGAGGGCCGTTCGGAGAGCTTCCGCCGTCACTGGCTCGGGACCCACTTCTTCAATCCGCCGCGCTACCTGCACCTGCTGGAGCTCATTCCGACCGCCGAGACCAGTCCGGATGTCGTCCGGGCCGTGTCGGAGTTCGGCGACCGGCGTCTCGGCAAGGGGGTCGTCCTGGCGAAGGACACGGCGGGGTTCATCGCCAACCGGATCGGCATCTTCGGGTTGATGCAGGTGTTTCGCGCCATGGAGTCCGGCGACTTCACGATCGAGGAAGTCGACGCGATCACGGGTCCGGCGATCGGCCGTCCGAAGAGCGCCACGTTCCGCACGGTCGACATCGCCGGCCTCGACGTCCTCGCCCACGTGGCGCGCACCCTGGCGGAGCGCCTCGAGGATCCGGTCGAACGCGCGCAGTTCACGGTGCCGCCGTTCGTCGAAGCGATGATCGCGCGCGGGATGACCGGCGCGAAAGCCGGGCGGGGGTTCTACCAGAAAACCGGCGACGAGATCCTGACCCTGGACCCCGGGACACTCGACTACCGCCCGAAGCTGTCTCCGAAGCTGCCCGCGCTGGAAGCCGCACGCACGATCGAGCCCGTGACCGACCGCATCCGCACGCTCTATAACGGCAAGGACAAGGTCGGCGACTTCCTGCGCTCGACGCTGGGTCCGACGCTCGAATACGCGTCGCGTATCGCGGGTGACGTCGCCTACAGCCCGGAGGACGTGGACAAGGCCATGCGGTGGGGTTTCGGCTGGGAGTTGGGCCCGCTCGAAACGCGCGCGCTCTTGCAGCCTGCACCCTCCAGCCTCCAGCTCCCAGCGTCCAGCTCGCAGCTGCCGGCGTCCGGCGCCCGGGTGGTTCGAAGGAACGCCGGCGCGAGCCTGCTCGACATGGGCGACGGGGTCCTGCAGATCGAGTTCCACTCCAAGATGAACGCCATCGGCGGCGACACCATCGCGATGCTGCACGCCGGCGTGAAGGAGGCGTCGCGCAATTTCGCCGCGGTGGTCGTCGGCAACGACGGCGCGAACTTTTCCGCCGGCGCCAACCTGATGCTGCTGCTGCTCGAAGCGCAGGAGGG
>JANOJK010000959.1:0-1642 GCA_031408165.1 Acidobacteriota bacterium
CGAGGCGCCCGTCCTGCCGCCGCGCGTACGTCGCGCGCACGTCGCCGGCGCATTGCTTCTGGAACCGGTTGGGAAAGCGCGCGACTTCGAACCAGTCGCCGGCATAGCGCCCGAGGTCCACCGCCGCGACGGTGCGCACCGGTTGTTGCGGCCCGCCCTGGACGCCGCCGGCCACCAGGATCGCTCCGAGCAGAACCGTGATGGACATCACCGGGATTGCTGCACGATGGGGGCCGTGCGGACTTCTTCCACCCCATCGTCGCGCAGCGCGCGACGGGCGATGCGTTCCAGGAGCCCGCGGAACAGCAGGCTGTGCAGGGGCACGAGAGTAAACCAATAGGCGCGCCCGAGCAGCCCACGGGGATCGAACGTTGCCGTCTGACGAATACGCGAGTGCTTGCCGTTCTCGACGGGCGTGACTTCGAACTCCAGCCAGCCTCGGCCGGGGAGTTTCCAGTCCGACGACAGCCGCAGGCGTCGATCGGGCTCGAAGGCCTCGACCGTCCACCCGTCGATGACATCGCCGGCGCCGCAGACGTCAGGATCCTGTCGTCCGCGCCGCATGCCCACGCCACCGGCCCAGTCGTCCATCCACCCGCGGATCCGCCAGAGAAGGTTGAGGAAGTACCAGCCGCTGGCGCCTCCGATCCTTCGAATCGGCGCAAACGCGCGCGCGGGCGGGACGGCGACGATGGTCGAGCGCGTGTCGACCCGGAGGCGCGTGCGCGTGCCGTCGGCGATCGCGCTTTCGAGCGCCGCCCGCAACGGGGTGGGCTCGATGTCGAACCACTCGCGTGCGTCCGAAGAGCGGACCACGGTGGAGTTCTTCAGGCCTTCGACCAGGGCGCGCCCGATACGCGCCTGCGAGGGGGTCACGAGTGCGAGCCACAGACCGGACAGGTGTGGCGTCAGGACCGGGACGGGCAGCAGCAGACGGCGCAGTCCGCGCAGGTCCGCGTACTGCCGCATCATGTCGCCGTACGACACGATGTCGGCCCCCCCGATCTCGAACGTGCGGCTGGCAAGGATGGGAAGGTCCAGCGCGGCGGACAAGTACGCCACGACGTCGCGGATGCCGATCGGCTGGGTGCGCGTCTCGACCCAGCGCGGGCAGATCATCACCGGGAGCCGCTCGACGAGCGCCTGGATCATCTTGAAGGACAGGCTCCCGGCGCCGATGACGACCGACGCCCTGAACTCGATGACCGGCACGCCGCTGGCGCGCAGCACGTCGCCGGTCTCCGCGCGGCTTTTCAGATGAGTCGAGAGAGAGTCGGAGTCGTCGGACAATCCGCCTACGTAGATGATGCGCCGCACCCCGGCGCGCGCCGCGGCGCGGCCGAAGTTCCGCGCGGCGCGCCGGTCCGCCTCGACGAAATCCGACGCCGACCCCATCGAGTGCACGAGGTAGTACGCGGCGTCGATACCAGCGAGCGCCCGGTCGAGCGACGCCTCGTCGAGGCAGTCCCCAGGGACGACCTCGGTGGCTGGCCCTGTGGCGCCGAGCCGTTCGGGCCGGCGCGCGAGGCATCGCACAGGACGGCCGTCTTATTCGTAAACTCGAATTAGACGGCCGCCGTTGTATCCCGTCGCGCCGGTGAGCAGTAAGGTCGCGCTCACGGGAGGGCGATTTGTCCTTCGG
>JANOJK010000030.1:0-28563 GCA_031408165.1 Acidobacteriota bacterium
GAACGAGATCGTGAGCAGGAGGAGTGACAGCTGCCGGCATGTTCGCATGGCCTGTCTCCAGTCAACATGGAGGTGATCGGACCCGGGTGAATCCACCCGGAGAATACCTCCAAAGGCGCAGACCGCGAAGGGAACGGGTCACCCCGTTCGTGAGCAATCCCGACCTCGCCGTGCGCCCGCGAGGGTTCGACAAATGACTGGCCTCCCCCGCCCGGCCGGCTCTACCGGGTGCCGATGGCCCGTCCAAACCGCGTCTTCACAGGACGGCGCCCCACGGGAGTACACTGCCAGTGGCGGGAACCCGGCACCGGGGCGCTCGCTGCTCGCACCTCATGAACGGGCAGCGGGCGCGGGAGCGCCGCGACTACGGTGGCGCAACCCTTGCAGCCGCGTGCCCGCGTTCCCTGCAGCGAAGGACCCGTTTACCATTTTTCGTTGGCGGTTGTTGAAGTGCGAGGGTCAGATGGACGACCAGAAGAAGGAACCGACAGTCATCTCGCGCCGCAGTTTCATGGGCGGCGTCGCCGCAGCCACCGGTTTCCTCATTGTCCCGCGGCATGTGCTGGGCGGGACGGGGTACCAGGCGCCGAGTGATACGGTGAACGTCGCCACCGTCGGGTACATCCAGGGTATGGGCGCCAACAACGCGCGCGCCGTGCGCAGCCAGAACATGGTCGCGCTCTGCGACGTGGACGACAGCGAGATCGCCATCGCGCGGATGAAGCGCTCGCAGGAGCCGGTCTGGGACGTGTTCCCGAAGGCGGCCAAGTACAAGGATTTCCGCGTCATGCTCGACAAGCAGAAGGACATCGACGCGGTCATCGTCGCCACGCCCGATCACACGCACGCCGTGGTCGCCATGGCGGCGATGCAGCTGGGCAAGCACGTGTACGTGCAGAAGCCGCTCACGCGCACGATCTCCGAGGCGCGCGCGCTGATGCTCGCGGCGCGCCAGTACAAGGTCGTCTCGCAGATGGGCAACCAGGGGCACTCAGGTGAAGGCGTGCGGCTGATCAAGGAATGGATCGACGACGGCGCGATCGGGAAGGTGCGCGAGGTGCACTGCTGGACGAACCGCCCGATCTGGCCGCAGGGCATGCCGGCTCCGACCGAGGGGATGCCGGTGCCGGCCGGTCTCGACTGGGATCTGTGGATCGGTCCGGGGCGCATGCGGCCGTTCCATCGTCTCTATCATCCGTTCAGCTGGCGATCGTGGATCGATTACGGCGGCGGGGCGCTCGCCGATATGGCGTGCCACGTCATGGACCCGGCGTACACGGTGCTTCACCTCGGCTATCCGGTCAGCGTGCAGGCGACCGTCGCGCGCCCGGTCGTGGAGACGACCGGGCCCGATGGAGAGGTGCGCGTCCGCGGCGTGCAGTTTACGGACAGCTACCCGCAGTCGTCGATCGTCCGCTACGAGTTCCCGCAGCGCAGCGGCAAGCTGCCGGCGGTGAAGCTCACCTGGTACGACGGCGGGCTGCTGCCCGAGCGTCCGGCGGAACTCGAAGCGGAACGCCGGCTGCCCGAGAGCGGCACGATCTTCGTCGGCGAGAAGGGCAAGTTGATGTGCGAAAGCTACGGGGAGAGTCCGCGCCTCATCCCCGAGACGCGGATGAAAGGGTATAAGCGTCCGAAGCCGAAGGAGACGCGGATCCAGAACGGCGCGAACGGCCACGAGATGGCCTGGATCGACGCGATCAAGGGCACGATCAAGCCGGTCGGCGACTTCGACTACGCGAGCCCGTTCAGCGAGACGGTGCTGCTCGGCAACGTCGCCGTCAGGGTCCCCAACACGCGGTTGCTGTATGACGGCGCGAACATGAAGATCACGAACAACGAAGAGGCGAACAAGTTGGTGCAGCACGAGTACCGCGAAGGGTGGTCGATCGGCACCACGAAGTTCACGCAGTAGGAAGGAAACCGTGACCAGACACGTCTTCATATACACGTTGGCCGCCGGCTTGATGCTGTCGGCTGCGCCTGCCGGCCAGGAAACCGGCAAGGTCGAACTGAAGCTGACGTCCCCCAAGCCGATGTTCATCGGCACGCCCACCAACATCAAGAGCCAGAACCTCGAGGTGGTGACCGGCAAGTCCCGCCGTCCGTTCTTCGTGCCGGCCGGCACGGCACTCCTCTCGCTCAAGAAGCCGATCCGGTCGAGCGACATGCAGCCGGTCATCGGCGAGCTGGACATGGTGACCGACGGGGAGAAGGCGGGCGGCGACGGCTACTTCATCGAGCTGGGGCCAGGGTCGCAGTGGGTGCAGATCGATCTCGGCGCGTCCTCCTCGCTGCACGCGATTCTCGCGTGGCATTACCACAGCCAGGCGCGGGTCTACCGGGACGTGATCGTCCAGGTGTCCGACGACAAGGGTTTCCTCAAGGGCGTGACGACGGTCTTCAACAACGACCACGACAACTCGGCCGGGCTGGGCGTGGGCAAGGACAAAGAGTACATCGAGGTGGCCGAAGGGCGCCTGGTCGATCCGAAGGGGGCGAAGGGCCGCTACATCCGCCTCTACTCCAGCGGCAACACCGCCAACGATCTGAACCACTACGTGGAAGTGGAGATCTACGGCACGCCGGTCAAATGAGCTGGCCAGATGAGCGGGCGCGGCGTGAAGCTCCGCGCGTGGGACCGTCCTGTGGTGCTTCATCGAGGTGTTCGGCGTGCGGCGGCGGAGAGTGAGGCCGTGAGACCTCATGCGTTTCAGGCAGAAGGAGATAGAGCATGACAAGTGATCGGATTTCTTCGAGAGATCGGCGGGAGTTCTGCAAGACGGCGGCGGCGGCGTCGGTCGCCGTGGTGATGCCCGGCAACCTGGGGTTCTTCGCCGGCGGCAGCGATGCCATCAAGATCGGCGTCATCGGCTGCGGCGGCCGGGGCACGGGTGCCGCGATCGACTGTCTCATGGCCGATCCCGGCGTCGAGGTCGTGGCGCTGGGCGACCTGGTGCCCGACCGGATCGAGAGCGCCCTCAAGACGCTCACGGGCAAGTTCCCGGGTCGAATCAAGGTTCCCGCGAGCCGTCAGTTCACCGGCTTCGACAACTACCTGGGCGTCTGCGCCGTTGCCGACGTCAATCTCGTCGTGACCGCAGCGCCGCCCGGGTTCCGCCCGATCCACCTCAAGGCGATTGTCGGCGCCGGCAAGCACGTGTTCATGGAGAAGCCGGTGGCCGTCGATCCGGTCGGCATACGTTCCGTGATCGCGTCTTCCGATCTCGCCGCGCAGAAAGGGCTCGCGATTGTCGCCGGCACGCAGCGGCGCCACCAGACGAGTTACCTGGAGCTGATGAAGCGCGTGCACGACGGCCAGATCGGCGAGATCGTGGCGGCGCAGTGCTACTGGAACATGGGCAATCTGTGGGTCAAGAAGCGCGAGTCCGGCATGAGCGAGATGGAATGGCAGTGCCGCAACTGGCTGTATTTCTCCTGGCTGTCGGGCGATCACATCGTCGAGCAGCACGTCCACAACATCGACGTCGTGAACTGGGCCATCGGGTCGATGCCCGTGAGCGTGATGGGCATGGGCGGTCGGCAGGTCCGCGTGGCTCCCGAGTACGGCAACATCTACGACCATTTCGCGGTCGAGTTCGAATACGCCAACGGCGTCCGCGTGGCGAGCCAGTGCCGGCAGACGAAAGGAGCCGCCGAACGGGTGGGGGAGCGGATCGTGGGCACGAAAGGCGTCGCCCTGGGCTCAGGCGAGATCCGGGGCGAGAAGCCCTGGAAGTTCGCGGCGAACGAGACCAACCCCTATGTGCTGGAGCACGTCGATCTGATCGCGTCCATTCGCGGCGGCAAGCCGCTCAACGAAGGACGGCAGATTGCCGAGAGCACGATGTGCGCGATTATGGGCCGGATGAGCGCCTACTCGGGCCGCGCGATGTCGTGGGACTGGGCCATGAAAGCGTCCACGCTGGATCTATCTCCCGCGAAATACGCGTTCGGGCCCAACCCGGTCGATCCCGTCGCGATCCCGGGCACCACGGTGCTGACCTGAGCACGTGCACCGGCGATTGATGGTCGTGTGATCCTGCTCGCGCCCGGACTGATCCTCTACCAGGAGTGTGTCACCCGTGCGTGGGCAGGCTTCGTCGCCAATCGACACTCATTCGACGTCGTCATCCGCGGTGGGCAGGAGGAGGGCTCCAGACGCCTTCTTCATCAAATAGGATTTGATGAAGACGTCGATATCCCCGTCGAGGACGCGGTTGACGTCGTTGACCTGTTCCTTGGTCCGGTGGTCCTTGACCATCTGGTAGGGGTGCAGGACGTAGCTGCGGATCTGGCTGCCGAAGGCGATGTCGCGCTTCTCCCCGCCAAGCTGCGCGAGCCTGGCCTCCTGCTCCTTCATCCGCAAGTCGAACAGCCGGGACTTCAGGACCTTCATTGCGTGGGCGCGGTTCTTGTGCTGCGACCGCTCGTTCTGGCATGACACCACGATGTTGGTGGGGATGTGCGTGATGCGGATGGCCGAATCCGTCACGTTGACGTGCTGCCCCCCCGCGCCGCTCGAGCGGAAGGTGTCCACGCGGAGATCCTTTTCGTCAATCTCGACGTCGGCGTCCTCCGGGAGCTCGGGCCAGACGTAGAGCGAGGCGAACGAGGTGTGGCGGCGCGCGGCCTGATCGAACGGGGAGATGCGCACGAGGCGGTGGACGCCGGCCTCGGCCAGCAGCATGCCATACGCGAAGTCGCCGTAGATGGTGAGGGTCACGCTCTTCACACCGGCCTCGTCGCCGGGCTGCATGTCCATGAACTCGCGCTTGAAGCCGCGGCGCTCCGTCCAGCGCAGGTACATCCGGAGGAGCATCTCGGCCCAGTCCTGCGACTCGGTGCCGCCGGCGCCGGGATGGATCGTGATGATGGCGTTGCTCCGGTCGTGCTCGCCGCCGAGCATTTTCTTGGTCTCGCCGGCCGCGACCTCCGCGCCGAGCTCCTCGAGCCCGCGGCCCAGGTCCTCGGCGACCGGCTCCCCCGCCTGCGCCCATTCGACGAGCACGGCCAGATCCTCGACCCGGCGCTTGAGCGACTCGCTCATCGTCACGTCGTCTTCCAGCCGGCGGCGGCGCTGCAGCAGCTTCTGCGCACCGGCCTGGTCCTTCCAGAAATCCGGGTCGGACGATTTCTGCTCTATTTGCCTGAGCTCTTCGGCAGGTCGGGCGGCGTCAAAGATAGCTCCGCAGATCGGACGCTCGCCTGGCGAGATCCTGATACCGGCGGAGCTGCTCGTCGTGTTGGAAGGATGACATTTTTGGGCTTTAGGCTTTGGGCTTTGGGCTTTAGGTGGCTTTAGGGATCGGCTTTCCCAAAGTCTAAAGTCTAAAGCCTAAAGCCTGTGCGGCGCTAGCGGCGCCGCGTCGCCGCGAGCGTCGCGAGCGTCAAGGCGACACTCAGCCAGCCCACCACGTCGCCGATACGGCTGTAGATCGTACGGTGCGTCAGGAAACGAAGGTCTTCCGCCATGACGGCGCTCTGGAACATGTTCGAGCGCTGCATGACCCGGCCATAGGGATCGACGAAGCCGCTGATGCCGGTGTTGGCGGCCCGGGCCAGATACCGCCCTTCCTCGATCGCGCGGAGCGACGCCTGCTCCCAGTGCTGGAAGGCGGCCGACGACCACCCGTACCACGCGTCGTTGGTAATCGTCGTGAGGAGCTCGCTCCCGCGGGTGACGAACGACCGCATCAAACCGGCATAGATGACTTCGTAGCAGATCGCAGTGCTCACCATGTGCCCCTTGACGGGGAGGAGCGTGACGTCGGCGCCGGGCGCAAAGTCCGACACCGCCTCCACCAGCGGCCCGACGAAAAAGAGCAGGCGGCTGAACGGCACGTACTCGCCGAACGGCACGAGATGAATCTTGCGATACACCGCCGCGGTCGAGCCATCCGGCCTGATGAGGTATGCCGCGTTGTAGAGGCGGGTTTGCGGCGGCGTCCGGTCGGGAACCGACTTGACCGGCTCCACCTGGTCGCTGCCGATGAGGAGCGTGACCTGCGCCTCACGCGCCAGGCGGCGGATCACCTCGCTGCGCGGCAGGTCCTGCTCGTAGGGCACCGGCGTCGCGGACTCGGGCCAGATGATGAACTGCGCGTCGCGCCCGATCGCTTCCCGCGTCATGTCGATGTAGCGCGTCATGATCGCGTCGCGCATCGCGGGATCCCATTTCTGATCCTGCAGGATGTTCCCCTGGAGGACGGCCACGCGCACCGGCGTGCCCGAGCCCACGAGCGCCTGCCCGCGGATGCGGAGCGCGCCCCACACGCTCACGGCCACGAGGACGGCCGCCACGGTGGCGCACACGCGCCAGCGGCGCGCGGACGTGTCGAGGGCCGCGTAGGCCGCGGCCGCGCTCACCGAGGCGACGAGCGCCGAAAGGCCGTAGATACCGACGACGCTGGTGATCTGGGCGATCGGCAGGACCGTGGCCTGGCTGTACCCGAGCAGGTCCCAGGGGAAGTCGAGCGGCGAGTAGGTGCGCGCCATCTCGGTTGCGACCCACACCGCGGGGGACAGCAGCACGGCGCGGGTTCCGAGCGCTCTGACCAGCCGCGCCTGGATGACGGCAAAGAGCGCCGGGTACAGGGCGAGATAGGCGATACCCATCGCCGAAGCGACGACCGCGATCGGCGTGCTCAACCCGCCGAACTCCGTCAACGTCACGACGAACCAGTACAGCGTGCCGGCAAAATAGACGCATCCGGCGATCAGGCCGAGCGCGAAGCTGCGGCGTACCGTCTGACGCCGATAGCTGAGCGCCACGAGCAGCGGCGCGAGGGCGATCCACGCAAACGCGGAATGACCGAATTTCGGGAAGCTCAGCGCGAGGAGGACGCCGGAGAGAAGAGCGAGCGCGAAATCCAACAGTCTAGTAACGAAGATTGTCCGATCCGCCCGCAGACTCGTGACTCGGCGGTCCAAGGCGACGCTTCGTTACCGTGCCCGGACGTACGTTTTGAACTGCTCGTCGGCGGCGAGCCGGCGCGCGGCCTGTTCCGCCGTGCCGCGGTCGGGATACCCGCCCACCTGCACGCGGAAGATCTTCGGCGCGCCGGGCGCGGGATCCAGGATGAAGGCGGGATACCCCTTCGACGCCAGGCGCTGCGCGATCGCGGCGCACGCATTGCGATCCTGAAGTGCCGTGATCTGCACGATCCAACCACCCGGACGGCCTGCGCTCGGGGCGCCCGGCGCCGGGGCTTCCGGCCTGGCGGCCGGCGGCTCCGCGGCCCTGGGCGCCGGCGTTGACGAGGGCGACTTCAGCTTATCGGCCGGCGCGGCGGACTGATCGCCCTGCAACCGCCTGGCGTAGCTGAGCTCGTCGTCCGGTTCCGGGGCGGGCGGCTCGGCGGCCGGGGGCCCTCCAGCGGCGGCGGGCTGCGAGGGGGTGGCGGCCTCCGGCGGCGGCGCCGCGGACGCGACGGTGCCGCCGGCGTCGGTCCCGGGATCGGGCTTCACGCCGCGCCCGACCTGCACGCCGCAGAGAAAAATCACGACCGCCAGGATCGTGGTCGCCATGAAGAGGAAGACGAGCTGCTTCCCACTGAGCTGGATCTCGTGGAAGCCGTCGTCTGCCAGGTCGTTCATGTCGGACACGCGGATGCCTTGCTATTTGTTGGTCTTGAGCAGGTTCAAGAGCTCGATCGGCAGCGGAAAAATGATCGTCGAGTTCTTCTCGGACGCGATCTCCGTGAGCGTCTGGAGGTAGCGCAGCGTGATCGTCATCGGCTCCACCGCCATGGCCGTGGCGGCCTGCGCAAGCTTCACGGACGCTTCCAGCTCGCCTGCCGCGTGCACGATCTTAGCACGCTTCTCGCGCTCGGCTTCCGCCTGCTTCGCCATCGCGCGCTGCATGTCGGGCGGCAGATCGACCTGCTTCACTTCCACCGACGCCACTTTCACGCCCCATGGCTCCGTGTGCGAATCGAGGATCTCCTGCAGCTGCGCGTTCAGGCGCTCCCGCTCCGAGAGCAGGTCGTCGAGCTCCACCTGCCCGAGCACGCTGCGCAGGGTGGTCTGCGCGAGCTGTGACGTCGCATAGTGATAACTCTCGACCTCCACGATCGCGCGCCGCGGATCGACGACTCTGAAGTACACCACCGCGTTCACCTTCACCGACACGTTGTCGCGCGTGATGATGTCCTGCGGCGGGACGTCCATGACGATGGTACGCAGGCTCACCCGCGCCATGCGGTCGATCGGGGCGAACACGAGCGTCACCCCCGGTCCCTTCGGTTGCGGCAGCAGCTTGCCGAGCCGGAAGATGACCGCGCGCTCGTACTCGTTCAGGATTTTGATCGAACTGATCAGGTAGAACACCACGACGACGAGGATGATCAGGGCGGGTGATATCGGCACAATTCCTCCATCCAGGCTACGGACGTTTCACCGTCAGCAGCAAGCCATTCAACGCGACCACGACGACGGCATCGCCCGCCTGAATGGCCTCGGACGCGGTCGCGGACCAGATCTCGCCGTGCGCCGCCACCCGCCCGACGCCACCCGGAGTGATGGGCGTCAGCGCCTGTCCCGGTGCGTGCAGCATACCGCTTTCCCCCGCGACGGACTGCTGTTTCTGCGCGCGCACGCCCAGCGTCACGAGGAACAGCATGATGCCCGACAGCGCGACCACCATCGGGATGATCAGCCGCAGACCGATCTGCATCTCCGGCAGCGGCGAATCGATGAGCATCAGCGAGCCGAACAGCAGGCTCGCGATGCCGCCAACCGCCAGCAGTCCGTGACTCGTGACCTTCACCTCCAGGATCAGCAACCCGAAGCCGAGCATGATGAGGAGGAGCCCGGCGTAGCTGACCGGCAGCACCTGCAGCGCGAAGAACGCGAGGAGCAGGCAGATGCCCCCCACCACTCCCGGCGCGATGGCGCCGGGGCTCCAGAGCTCGATCGTGAGCCCGAGGGTGCCGAGCGTCAGCAGCAGGTACGCGATCTGCGGGTGCGCGATGGCGCTCAGCACTTTCTGCCCGAGGGTCATCTCGATGGTGCGGACGTCCGCGTTCGCCAGCCTCAGCGTCGTCGACGACCCGTCGAAGCGTTTAATCGTGCGGCCGTCCAGTTTCCGGAGGAGGTCCGGCACGTCGGAGGCGACGAGGTCGATGAGCGGCGGGGTGGCGCCGAGGGCTTCCTGCTCGGTAAACGAGCGGCTGTCGTTGACCGCCTGCTCGGTGAGCGGGATGTTGCGGCCGCGCTGCGTCGCCAGGGTGCGCGCGTACGCGGCGGTGTCCGACGCCATCTTCTTCGACATCACTTCATCGACCTTCTCGCCGCTGCCCGAGACCGGGTGCGCGGCCCCGATGTGCGTGCCGGGCGCCATCGCGGCGACGTCGGCGGCGATCGTGATGAGGAACCCGGCAGAGGCCGCGCGGTATCCCGCCGGGCCGACGAACACGGCCACGGGCGTCTTCGCCGCGAGGATGGCGTTGTTGATGTCTCGCGTCGAGTCGAGCAGGCCGCCGGGCGTGTGCAGCGTGAAGACGACCAGCGCGGCCCCCTCGGCGTCCGCCATCGCAATGGCCGCGCGCATGAACTCCGCGCTGATGGGATGGATGATCCCGTCGACCGTGGCGGTCCGGACGATTGGAGACTGATCGGCCGCGGCCGTCATGACCGCCGCGAGCAGCCCGAACGCCATGAGCAGGAATCTGCGCGTCATCACAACCCCCCTCCCCCATCGAGCCGCTTCAAGAGCGCCTGTGCTTCCGCGGACGCCGGATCCAGCGCGAGCGCCTTCTGGGCGTGGACCCTCGCGGCCGCTACGTCTTTCAGCCGCAGGTACGCGTCCGCCAGCGCGACGTGCGCCGGCGCCGTGTCGCGGCTCCAGATCGAGACCTTCAGCGCGTCCACCGCGTCGCGCGGATGGCTGGCGCGGAGCAGGATCCGGCCGATCAGCAGGTGCGCCTCCGCCTCGTAGGACGAGAGGAACACGGCGCGCCGCAACTCCATCATCGCTTCCCGGTCCTGCTCGCTCGCGTACAGGCGCCGCGCGCGCTCGAGGTGGAACCGCGCGAGCTCCTGGTGATCGCGCTGGGCCGTGCTGGTAATCGCCTGGTCGATCGCGGTGCCCCGGAGCGGCCCCAGATCGAGACGCACCCGCTCGAGACCGCGCGGCAGTGGCTCTCCCCGGCGGGCGGCCGCGTCCGCGGGGCGCGCGGACAGCTGCGCGGCAAGCTCCCGCTCGCGGCCCGCCTCGACGGTACTCCCGGCGGCGTCCAGCGCCGACGCGAGGACGACGTGCGCGTCGCCGTCGGTGGGCTTGCGTCGCAACGCTTCGCGCAGCCAGTAGATGGCCCCCTGCGGGTCGCGATCGAGGGCATAGGCATACCCGAGGTTGAACAACAGGTCGGGGTTGTCCGGATCCGCTTCCGCCGCCTTCGTGAAGTAGTAGACCGGCTTGCCGGCATCCGGCTGGGCGCCGTGGCGGAGCTGGATGACGCCGAGATTGTTCAGGATCGCGGGATCGGGAGCCGCCTCATGGAGGCTCTTGAGGATCGCGAACGCCTCGTCGTACTGTTCAAGGGACAACAGGGACACGCCGGCAAGGAACCGCGCGTGGTCGGCACGCGCCGACGAGGGGCCCACGGCTCGAGCGGCCGCCAGCGCGGCGGCGTGATCCCCCTGCGACGTCCGGACCTCCCACAGCGCGAGGCGGGCCCGGTCGTAGCCCGGGTCCAGCTTCAGTGCCGCTTCGAGGAATGACGCCCGGCTCGCCGGCTGCTGTGCCAGCAGCCCCTTCACGTACTGCTCGAAGGCCTGGAGGGATGGGCTGGGGGCAGGCCTGCCCTGGACAGTGTCGTTGGGGGACCTGCCGCCGGGGACCACGCGTCGCGCCACCGTCTGGACGATCGCGAACAGATCGCCCAGCTGGCCACGTTCGACGACCTCAGCGTCGGCGCGGCCCACATCGATCCGGATTGGACGCGCGCGCACGGTGAGCGTGTCGCCGTCGACGGCGACCTCGCCCACGATGACCTGCCCGGCGCCGACGATCTCCCCGACCTTGATGACGGTCGCGCGGCTGAGGACGGCGTTCGGCGGCAGGTGGAGCTGCTCGTACGCGCGCTCACGCGACGGGCGCGTAATCGCTCCCAGCCCCCGCGCGTTCACATCGTCGGCGATGAGGACGGCGACGGCCTCGCTGAGCCAGTACGTCCGGCCGTCACGGGCGGGCGTCTCGAAGGGGACGACGAGAATCCGCGGGACGGGGAGCGGCGGGACGGGCCGCTGGACGGCGTTCCCCGGACGGGCCGTCAGCCGCTCGTCCGCCTTCGGCGCAAGCGGCTTCGGCGGGACCAGCACGAGGGCTGCGCACAGGAGCGCGGCGATCATGCCGCGACCGCGCTGTCGCTCGCGCGCCCCACCAGCGTGACCGACACGACGCAGCTGCGCCGCGCGCCCGAGGCGCGGCACTCGTTGACCTGCGCTTCCGCCGAGACGTCGAACAGCTGCAGCACGCGGGCAATCGCGGCGGCGTAGAAGCCGCACAGCGGCTCGACCGAGGCCTCGCGGACCTCGCAGAAGAGGGAGCCGCGGAGATCGACGGTGACGATGCCCTTGCTGATTTTCGTGAGGGCGCGCGAGCTCGGATACGTGGCCCTGACGAGCGCACGGGCGGTCCCGAGGGCCGCGCGCGCCCGCAGCCCGGGCGGCAGGGCGCGGATGATGCGGATCTTGAGCGTGGGAACGTTCTCGAACGTCCATGCCGCGGCGTACTCGCCCGCGCGCGACGTGATCAGGTGGTAGGCGTGCCCTTCGGTGCGGAGGAAGCTGAGCACGGCGGTCAGTGGCGCGAGCCCGATCGTGCCTTCGCGCAGGCCGGCGACGTTCAGCCAGTTCTCGTAGAACTCGAGGCGCGTCGGCAGCAGATCCGCGATGGCCTGGTGGAGACTCGCGACGAGCACGCGCCCGATTCGGGATTCACTCATCGTGTACCTTCGCGGCCGCAGGCGCTGCCGGTGAATGCAAATAATGGTAACGTCGAGTGTGGGCCTCGGGGTTTCGGCGGCGATCCTGGCTGGCGGCCGGGCGCGACGCCTCGGCGGCGCCGACAAGGCCTCGCTTTCCGTCGGAGGCGTGCGCATCATCGATCGTCAGCTCGCAGCACTGTCTGCCGTGGCGGACGACATCCGGATCGTCGCCAACGATCCGGTGCGTTATGCCGGCCTTCACATCCCTGTCATCGCGGACGCGATTGCCGGCGCCGGGCCGCTCGGCGGGCTGTATTCCGCCCTCCTCGACGCCAGGCACGACCGCGTGCTGGTCCTGGCGTGCGATCTGCCGTTCGTCACCGCGGCACTGCTCCGGCGCCTCGTGGCGGAGAGCGTCGGGGCGGACGAGGTCGATGCCGTGGTGCCGCGATCCGCGCGGGGACTCGAGCCGCTCTGCGCGCTGTACAGCCGGCGGTGCGCCGGCGCCGTCCGCGCCCGCATCGACCGCGGCGAGCTGGCGGTCGCCGGGTTGCTGACGGGCCTGCGCGTGCGTGAGCTGGGGCCGGAGGCGCTCGCCCCCTACGACGAGGGAGCGTTGTTCGAAAACGTCAACACGCCGCATGATCACGCGCGCGCCAGCGGATGGGTTGAATTGAATGAGAAACCGTTTGAAGATCGTATCACGGAATAAATCGTGATACTGCCCGTCCATCAGCTCGTTCGCGCCCGCATGGCCGAGACCGTCGGCCGCCTCTACACCCTGCCGCCCACCGATCCGGCAGTGGCCGACATGGCGCTCGAAACCCCGCCGCGCCGCGCGCTGGGGGACATCGCCGTGCCGATCGCCTTTGCCCTCGCCCGCCGGCTTCGCAAAGCCCCCCGGGCCATCGCCCAGGAGCTGGCCGCCGCGCTCGAACCGATCGACGGCGTCGCCCGGGTCGAGGCCGCCCCCAACGGCTATCTGAACTTCTTCCTCGACCGCGCCTACTGGATCCAGCGGTGGATGGGGGAAGACGTCCGGCTGACGACGGAAGCTACAGGTACCCGCCAGGAGTCCGAAGACAAGGTCATCGTCGAACACACGGCGATCAACCCGAACAAGGCGGCCCACATCGGCCACCTGCGAAATGCGGCCCTCGGGGACGCCTTCGGGCGGCTGCTGCGCTTCGAGGGGCGCCGGGTCGAGATCCAGAACTACATCGACGACACAGGCGTCCAGGTCGCCGACGTCGTGGTCGGGTTCAGGGAGCTCGAGAAGAACACCCTCGCCGGCGTACGCGCGATCGCCGAGTCCACGAGGTTCGACTACTACTGCTGGGACCTCTACGCCAAGGTCACCGACTGGTACGGCGCCGATCTGGATCCGGCGAAGCCCCGGCTGAAGATCCGCACCGCCGCGCTGCACGACATCGAACACGGCGGCAACGACACCGCCGAAATGGCGGCCTTCATCGCGGAGCGGATCGTCCGCGCCCACCTGAAGACGATGGGCCGGATGAACATCCGCTACGACCTCCTGACGTGGGAAGGCGACATCCTGCGCATGCAGTTCTGGGCGCACGCGTTCGAGTTCCTGAAGCACACCGGCGAAGTATTCCTGCAGACTGAAGGCAAGCTCGCGGGCTGCTGGGTCATGAAGATCGACGACGAGACCCAGGCGACCTCCCAGAACCCCGCGAACCCCGAGAACCCCGAGAACCCCGAGCCTGCGGAAGCCCAGAAGGAAAAAGTCATCGTCCGCTCCGACGGCACGGTGACCTACGTCGGCAAGGACATGGCGCTCCAGATGTGGAAATTCGGCCTGCTCGGGCGCGATTTCCACTATCGCGTCTTCGACGCGTCGGTGGCCCGGCCGCTCTGGTCGACCTCGTCGAACCCCGCGACCGCGGTGGCGGCGCATCCCGAGTTCGGGCGCGCGACGATGGTGTGCAACGTCATCGACACGCGGCAGGCGTACTTGCAGAAGCTGCTGAAGCAGGCGCTGGCCGCGCTCGGCTTCGAGGAGCAGGCGAGCCGTTCGGTCCACTACTCCTACGAGATGGTGGCGCTGACGCACAATACGGCCCGCGAGCTCGGCTACGAATCGACGGAAGACACGGGCAAGCCGTTCGTCGAGGTTTCAGGTCGAAAAGGACTGGGCGTCAAGGCCGACGATCTGCTCGACCGGCTGACCGACAAGGCGTCGGGGGAAGTTGCGCGCCGCAACACGGAGCTGAGCGCGAGTGAGGTCCGGCGCACGGCTGAGATGATCGCCGTCGCCGCGGTTCGCTACTTCATGGTGAAGTTCTCGCGCGGCAAGGTGATCGCCTTCGACATCGACGAGGCGCTGAGCTTCGAGGGGGAAAGCGGTCCGTACCTGCAGTACGCCGTCGTCCGTGCCAACAACATCTTCGCGAAGCTGCAGGAGCGTGAGGGGCTGGACGCCGCGGCCGTGCTTGCCGCCCTGCCCTCGATCGCGCCGGACGGGATCGCCGACGGGAGCGAGGATTCCGACGCGTTGTGGGGCCTGGTGCTGGAAGCCGCCCGCCTCGACGAAGTCGTCGACCAGGGGATTCGTACGCTGGAGCTGTCGGTCGTGGCGAAGTACGCCTTTGCCCTCGCGCAGCAGTTCAACGGGTTCTACCACGCGTACCCGATTCTCAAAGAGGAGCGCGCCGATGTCCGTTTGTGGCGCGCGGCCGCGGTCGCGTATTACCGGCAGCAACTGACCAGGACGCTCGACCTGATGGGGTGCGCGATCCCTGACAGAATGTAGTGGCCAGGCAACCGGAGACTGCTGACTGACATGAAACCACGAATCGGCATCACCCCGTGCTCCCGCCTCGACGACTACGTCGAGTCCGTGAAGCGCGCGGGGGGCGAGCCCCTTGTCCTCGACACCGCGGACGATCCGGCGCGCAGCCTGGATCGCGTCGACGCGCTGCTCTTGACCGGCGGGCTGGACGTCAACCCGGCGCTCTACGGCGAGACGCCGCATGCCACGACCGAGGTCGACGCCGAGCGGGACGGCTTCGAGATCCCGCTCTCGCGCCACGCCGTGGCGCGCGACCTGCCGGTCTTCGCCATCTGCCGCGGTGTGCAGATCCTCAACGTCGCGGCGGGCGGGACCCTGATCCAGGACATCCCGAGCTCGGTGGAGAGCGGCCTCAGCCACTCCATCGACATCCCGAAGGATCACGCCGCCCACGCGGTGCGGGTCACGCCGGGCACCCGCCTCGCGGCGGCACTCGCACCGGCGGCCGCGCTGGAGACCTGCCCGGTGAACAGCCGTCACCACCAGGCCGTCGGCCAGGTGGCGCCGTCCTTCGTCGTGTCGGCGGTCTCTCCGGATGGCGTGGTTGAGGCAATCGAACGTCCGGACTCGACCTTCTGTGTCGGCGTGCAGTGGCATCCGGAGAACTTCTGGAGAACGGGAGAATTCGAAGGGCTGTTCGCGGCGTTCGTGGACGCCGCCAGGCACGGGTCACGGCCGACGGCTCATGACGAAGGTCACCAGGATCTGAATGACCGCAAAGGTTCGTCGTAATCGTCGTACGCCTGGTGTGACCTCTTATTGATTCGCGAGCGCGTGGTGCACGATGGCGTCAGCGCCATCACGGGTTCGCCCCCTGCCTCGAGAACGTCGCGAGGCACTCGACGTGCGCCGTGTTGGGGAACAGATCGAACGCGCGCAGGGCATCGAGGCCGTATCCGGCGTCGAGCAGGCGGCGGGCGTCGCGCGCCAGTGTCGGCGGATCGCACGACACGTAGACGATGCGCGCCGGGAGCAGCCGGATGATGGAGTCGGCGGCTTCTGTGGACAGCCCGGTCCGCGGCGGATCGACGAGGAGCGTGGCGGGCGCGCGGGTGCGGCCCCCGTGTCCCGAAGGCCGGGCGCCAGCGCGGGACGCCAGGTAGGCCTCGACGCTCGCGACCTGCGCATGCAGGCGGGGCGCATAAGGACCCGCGTTCTCGCGAAGGTCCGCGCCGCTGACGCGGTCCCCTTCGACGGCCGTGACCTCGGAACGTCCGAGGGCGGCAAGCGCGACCGAGAACAGGCCGACCCCGGCATAGAGGTCCAGTACCTCGCCGTCGTCCGGGACGAGGTCCGCGACGGCGCGCACGAGCGCCGGCACCAAATCGCGATTGGACTGGAAAAACGATGCCGCATGACGCCGGAGGGAGCCCTCCACGCGGTCCCCTGCGATCGCCGACAACGGATCGCGCACAAACGGCGCGCCCGTCACCCGCGGTTCCCCGACGCCCCCTTCCCGGGCGCTCACGCCCGTGAGCTGCGCCTCGGCGGACGCGCGCTCCATGACCTCGTCCGTGATGTGCGCCCGCGGCGCCAGCTCGAAATGAGCGGCGCGCTCGTCACCCGCGATGTTCTCGGCGATCGTGATCGAGACGACGGCGTCCGCCGCGTCGCGACCGAGCACAACCGCGAGCCGGCCGAGGGCGGTCGTGGTGTCTGCGCGCAGCTGCTTCGTCGCCGCCGCGTCACAGAGCTGGTGCGTGCCCTCGCGGTAGAAGCCGGCCCGGGCGCCGTGCACGTGGAACCGCGCCCGCATCCGGTAGCCTTCTTCGGGTGAGGCGGCGACGTCGATCGGGTGATCGATCGGGTAGCGTCCGAGCCGGCCGAAGGCGTCGCGGATCACGTCGGACTTGAGGGCGAGCTGCCGCTCGTACGCGATGTGCGAGTAGAGCAGGCCCCCGCACAGAGGATCCCCGCCGGCGGGCCTGCGATCGGGCGACGGCTCGACGACGTCGCGCGTCACCGCGTAGGCCATCCGCTTCTCGGCGCGCTCGATCCACGCGAGCACGCGCTCGCCCGGGATGGCGCCGCGCACGAGCACGATCTGGCCGAGATGGCGCGCGATCATGCGTCCGCCCGAGGCGGGCTTCTCTATCGTCAGCTCGACCTGCTGTCCTTCGAACAGGCTCATCCTGAGTTCAGCGGCGCGCGGGCGTCATATCCCGGGACCGGCGATCGGTCCTCAGTCCAGTTTCGATGGCGGTATCGCGACCGCGGACACGACCGGCGGCGGCGCGGCGGTGACAGCCGGGCCTTTGACGCCCAGTTGCTGCAGGACCGCCGGGACGTTCAGGCCCAGCGCTTCGAGCTGCTGGAGCAGGTTGAACACGAGCGCCGGGCTGGTCTGCGCGAGGCGCGCGAGACTGCCGTCCTTGTCGCCCGATCCGTTCCCGGTATCGATCACCACGAGCTTGTCGATGTTCCCGAGCGGCGCGGCCACGGCGCCGAAGACGCCGCTGGAGGCCTCGATGATGGCGGGGAGCTTCTCGAGGACCGTCTGGAGGCGGGCGGCGTCGTTGAACTCCTTCCAGGCTTCCGCCTTGCGCAGAATCGCGGCGGCTTCGGCGACTCCCTGGGCTTCGATCGCCTTGGCCTGGGCGAGACCGATGGCTTCGATCTTCGCCGCTTCGGCGCGCCCCTCCGCTTCGACGGCGGCCGCGCGGCCCGTGCCCTCCTTGCGCAGCTTCTCCTGCTCGGCCTCCGCCATCGCGATCATCGCCGAGCGGCGTCCCTCGGCCTCGAGGATGGCCGACTGCTTCTCCCCCTCGGCCCGCACGACTGCCGCCTGGCGCGCGGCCTCGGCCGGCTTGATGACGGTGGCCTCGAGCTCCTTCTGCTTGCGGAGGACTTCCTGCTCC
This sequence comes from Acidobacteriota bacterium, assembly GCA_031408165.1. Lineage (GTDB taxonomy): Bacteria > Acidobacteriota > Vicinamibacteria > Vicinamibacterales > 2-12-FULL-66-21 > JAICSD01. The sequence continues at coordinate 17,607 of JANOJK010000030.1, forward strand.
TGGACCGCAATCATGCCCTGCGTGCGCGCCCGCTCGACGGCCACTTCCTCGGCCACGACCGCCTGCCGCGCCGTCGCTTCGGAGAGCGGGCCCGCCTGCGCCGCACGGGCCTTCTGCGTTTCGATCTCGGCCTGGTACTGCGCCTGCCGGATCATGAAGTCGCGCGACGACTGGGAGATTTCCGCGTCGGCCTGGAACTTCGCTTTCTCCCCCTCCTGCAGCGCCTGCGAGGACTTGATCTTGGCGTCGCGGTGCGCCTCGGCCTCGCCGATGGTGGCGTCGCGCTTGACCTCCGCCGTCCGCCGCTTGCCGAGCGCGTTCAGGTATTCCTCCTCGTCGCTGATCTCCTGGATGGTCAGTACGTCGACGCCGATGCCCATCTTCTCGAGGTCCACGGCGGCTTCGGTCGTGAGCTTCTGCGCGAAGCTCTGTCGGTCGCTGTTGACCTCCTCCACCGTCAGCGTGCCGAGGATGGACCGCAAGTGCCCTTCCAGCGTCTGGAAGATGACCTTCTGCAACTGATCGTGCGTCATGCCCAGGAAGCGCTCGGCCGACGCCTGGAGCGACGTGTCGTCGCCGCGGATTTTCACGTTGGCGACCGCCTTGACCGACACCGGCACGCCCTTCAACGTGTACGCCCGCTTGATCTCCAGCGGGATCGTCATCACGTTCAGGTGGAGGTACTCGACCTTCTCGAGCAGCGGAATCCGCAGCGCCGCGCCGCCGCGCACCATGCGATACCCGACCACGCGGCCGTCCGGCAGCTTGCGCTTCCGTCCGCTCAGCACCGCGACCGCGTTCGGCGAAACCTTGATGTAGTTCCGGCTGAAGAGATACGCGGCGGCGAAGAACGCAAGCACGACGCCGAGGATCGCGAGGATCACCGACGCCAGCTGAACGTTGTCTGTCATGGGGCCTCTCGGATTGTCAGTTCTGCTTGACGATGACCGTTTCGCCGAGCACTTCTTCGATCTTGACGGACGTGTTCTCGGCAACGGCGACGCCGTCGCGCGTGCGGGCGATCTTGTCCATCAGCTCCTCGCCCATGCGGACGCGGATCTGCCCGACCCCGCCCGGAGGGATGCCGACGACCACGCGCCCGACGACCCCGACGAGATCGCCTGCCCGGACTTCCGTGCCGGCCTGCTGGTCATACAGGAATCGCGCGAGCGCGTAGATGGCGCCGCCGAAGACCAGTCCGCTGCCGAACCCGACGAGCGCCGACGGCACGGCCGACAGCCCGTAGTGGGTGGCGACCGCGCCGGAGCCGCCAAACGCCGTGACGAAGACCGCCATGACGCGGCTGCTGAAAACCCCCGGGCCGCCCGTGTCGAAGCCGTGATCAACCTCGAAGGCGTGGAAGATTTCCCCGAACGCGAGCGCCAGCATCAGGAACAGGAACCCGACCGCGCAGATCGCGAGGTAGACGGTGAACGCCGAAAGGGCTGGCAGGACGTCCATGCTGTTGCTGGGGTGGCGGTGGGTCCACTCTAGGGAACGCAGGAACCAAAGTCAAACTGTGAATCCGGGAATCGGGTAATTGGGGAACTGGGGAATGCGGGGTCAGGCATCGTGGACCAGCACGGGCAGGCCGACGAGGTCGCGGAGCAGCCGATCGACCGCGGCGTCGATCGCTCTGGCACGCGCCTCCGGCGTCATGCGCGCGGCGAAAGGGGCGATCTCCCTTCCCGCTTCGGCCACCAGCGCGGCGCGCCGCGCCTCGTCGACCTCGGCGCGCGCGGCTGCCAGGAGCTCGCGATCGAGCGACGCCAAGCGCTCGAGCAGCGACGTCCTTGCCTCGCCACGCGCCTGCGTCGCCACGGCGCGTGCCCGATCCAGTTCGCGCACTGCCTCGTCGAGCCGGCGGTCGAACACCGGGGACCGCCCGCTCGCCCGCATGGCGGTCAGCCGCGCGATCGCGCGCTCGAGGTGCGCGGGCAGACTGTCCCGCCTGGCCGGCGGTTCCGCGCCCTGCGGCAAATCCACGAGCCGCGAGACGCCCACCGCGCGGCGCCAGTCGTCGAACAGCTCGAGGATGTCGGCCTCGCAGAACTCCACGCGGACGGGGCGCCGCCGCGCCCCCTTCGCGTAATAGCGCTCGCAGTAGCGGTCGATCCCGCGGAAGGCGACCGCCAGCGGAACGCCCTGCATCGCCCACCCCGACACCTGCTCGAACACGGGGCCCGCGATCCGAATCAGGTGCCCTTCGTTCTTCCGGCACAGGTAGGTTTCGATTTCGCGACAGTATTCGGAGGGATCGATCATGCCCTGACAATCATCAATGGTTGCGCTCCCAGATGATGCGCAGGCCGTCCAGGGTCAGGTTGGCGTCCACGTGCTGAATGGCGGCGCTCTCGCCCGAAATGACGCCGGCGAGGCCGCCGGTCGCGATGACGACCGCCTGCTCCCCGCCCTCCAGCTCGGCGCGCATGCGGCGGACGAGACCGTCCACCATCTCCACATAGCCGAAAAAGAGTCCCGACTGCATCGCCGTGACCGTGTCCTGGCCGATCACCCGGGCGGGCTTCCGGACTTCCACGCGGGGCAGGCGCGCGGCGCGCTGGAAGAGCGCCTCCGCCGAGATGTTGATCCCGGGACAGATGACGCCGCCCAGATACTCCCCCGTCGTCGAGATGACGTCGAAGGTCGTCCCGGTCCCGAAGTCCACCACGATCAACGGGACGGCGCCCGGCGTCCCGTACTTCGCCCACGCCGCCACCGCGTTGACGATGCGGTCGGCGCCGACGTCGGCGGCGGGCGAGTAGCGGACCGGCATGCCCGCATTGACCGCGTCCACGACGAGCGCCTTCTGCGAGAAATAGCGCTCGCACATCTCCTCCATCGGCCGCGTCAGCGGCGGGACGACGGACGCGACGGCAATGCCGTGGACCGACGCCACCGGCACGTGCATCTGCTCGAAGAGGCGGGTGACGAAGATGCCGAGCTCGTCGGCCGTGCGCTCGCGCAGCGCGGCCAGGCGCCAGCTGTGCACGAGGCGCTCGCCCTCGAACACGCCGATGGTCACGTTCGTGTTACCGACGTCAATGGCAAGCAGCATGGTTACCGCCAGCGTACCTCTCCTGAGACGATTCGTTGCAGCCCGTCCGCCGTCCGCGCCAGGAGCGCGCCGTCCTCCGCGAGGCCGGCGGTCGTGCCCGACGCCGCCCGCGTTCCCGTGTCCCACTCGATCGGCGCGCCATGCGCCGAGGGCGACAGGGCGAGCCACCGCGCGAACAAGGCGGCCTGCGGTGAGCCGGGTGGCGAAGCCGCCGTGGTGGACTCCCCCGGCCCGGCGACGTCGAGATCCCCGAGCGCACGGTTGAGCGCCACGAGCACCTGCGCCAGCACCGCCCCGGCATCGACCGGCCGCCCGAGCTCCGTCTCGATCGCGCTCGCGCGACCTGCGAGCTCCGGCGGCAGCGCCGCGGCCCTGATGTTGATGCCGACGCCCAGCACGACGTACTGCACGCCCGCAGGCCCTGACGATGCCTCGGCCAGAATCCCCGCGATCTTGCGCCGCGCGCGGAACGCTGCGCCGCCGACCGCCACGATGTCGTTCGGCCACGTGATCTCCACGGGCAGCGCCGTCGCCGCGCGGATGCCGTCCGCCACCGCCACTCCGCCCGCGAGGGTGATCCACGGCGCCAGCGAGGCGCGCCGGGTGATGGTGGACAGGTACAGGCCGGCGCCCGGCGGGGAGAACCAGGTCCGGCCGAGCCGCCCGCGCCCCGCCGTCTGCGTGCCCGCGACGAACGTCGTCCCCTCGGGCTCGCCGCGGTCCGCCGCGGCGGCCGCGAGATCGTTTGTCGACCCGACCTCCGCCGCGTAGATCAGCCGCGCGCCAAAGGCGCCGCGCTCCGCGGCAGTCGCGACAAGCGCGGCCGCCAGGTCGTCCGGAAGTCGATCAGCCGGACCCATTCCATCTCATTCTGCGTGATCGGGGTGTTCCGCGGCGGCTGACGCGACTCGGGTGGCTAGGCGTTCGTCGACGCATCAGGCTCGAGCTCGAAGCTCAGGTCGGCGGCCGGCGCGGAATGCGTCAGCGCGCCCACCGATACGTAGTCCGCGCCCGTTCTCGCCAGTTCCGGAATCCTTTCCAGCGTGACGCCGCCGGAAATCTCCACCTTCGCGCGGCCGTTGATGCGCTTGACCGCCTCGCGGATCACGTCGATCGGCAGGTTGTCGATCAGGATGATGTCGGCGCCCGCGGCGATCGCCTCGTCCACCTCGCCGAGGCTCTGCGCCTCCACTTCGATCGACATCCCGGGATCGGCGTCCTTCATGCGACTGACGGCCTCTTTCACGCCGCCGGCGAGCCGCACGTGGTTATCCTTGATCAACACACCCTCGTCCAGACTGGCGCGGTGGTTCGTGCCGCCGCCGGCGAGGACCGCGTACTTCTCGAGTGCGCGGAGGGTCGGCGTCGTCTTGCGGGTGTCGAGGACGGTGATGGTGCCGCCGCTCGCGTCGACGAACCGGCGCGTCAGCGTGGCGATGCCCGAGAGCCGCTGCAGGAAATTGAGCGCGGTGCGCTCCGCGGTGAGCATGGAGGCCGCCTGTCCGTGAAGCTCCGCGACGATGTCGCCGGGCTCGCAGCGGTCGCTGTCCTTGAACTTGCGGACGAAAGTGCAGCCCGGATCGAGCTGCGAGAACGCCTCCGCGGCCACGTCCAGTCCCGCGATCAGGCAGGCGGACTTCGCGAGGATGATCCCGCGGGCGCGCGCCCCCGAGGGGACGATGGCCTCGGTGGTCACGTCCCCCCACCCGAGGTCCTCGGCGAGGGCGCGCCGCACGATCTCGCGGTAGAGCGCGGGGTCCAGCGGCTGAAAGGGGACGCTCCTCATGCGCGCGGCTCCTCCCGTGGGGGCGCCGGCTTCGGAAAGACGTCGACGTCGAAGGCGGTGTCGCCGACAAACTCCAGCGCATCGGCCCTCACGGCGGCCTGCAGGTCGGCCAGGGCGGGCGCCAGTTTCTGCTGCAGTTCGCCGGCGCAACGCACCACCACACGTTCGAGCGACGCGCCCGCGGACAGGTTGCGCTCGGACTTCTTCCTGCGGATCGCCGCCAGCACCTCGGTCGTCTGCAGGTAGAGATCGTACGCCACGGCATTGCGATCGCCGATGCCGGTCAGGACCTCGGCTTCCGTTGGCCAGGCTGCGCCGTGCACGCTTCCCTGCTGCCACCAGGACCAGGTTTCTTCCGTGACGAACGGTAAGTAGGGGGCGAGCAGCCGCTGCAGGACCGACAGCACCACGAGCATCGTGGTGTTCGCGGATCCCGCGCCCTCTGCGCCGAAGTCGCCATAGCGCCGCGACTTCACGAGCTCGAGATAGTTGTCGCAGAAATCCCAGAAGAAGGACTCCGTGTGCTGCAGCACCCAGGCGTAGTCGTAGTCCCGCTCGAGCCGCCCGGTCGATTCGCGCACGAGCGACGCCAGACTGGTCAGGATGCCGGCATCGAGCGGATGGGTGATGGGGCCTCTCGGCTCGCTCCTCGCCAGCACGAACTTCGCGGCGTTCAGCAGCTTGATCGACAGGCGGCGGCCGACCTTCATCTGCGCGGGATCGAACGTGGTGTCGGTGCCGGGTCTCGCGCACGCCGCCCAGTAGCGCACGCCGTCGGCGCCGTGCTCCTCGAGCAGGCCCATCGGCGTGACGACATTGCCCTTCGACTTCGACATTTTCTTGCGATCCGGATCCAGGACCCAGCCCGAGACGGCGGCGTGCGCCCACGGGAGGACGCCGAACTCGAAGTGCGAGCGCAGGACGGTCGAGAAGAGCCAGGTGCGGATGATGTCGTGCGCCTGCGGGCGCACGTCCATCGGGAAGACGCGCGCGAAGAGATCGGGATCGTCGAGCCAGCGGCCCGCGATCTGCGGCGTGAGCGACGAGGTCGCCCAGGTGTCCATGACGTCCGGATCCCCGCTGAAGCCGCCGGGCCGATCGCGCTGGTCCGCGCCGTAGCCGTCGGGCACATCCGTCGACGGGTCGATCGGCAGCCGAACCTCGGCCGGCGCGATCGGGTGCGCGTAGTCGCGGCTGCCGTCGTCCAGCACCGGGTACCACACGGGGAACGGCACGCCGAAGAACCGCTGGCGGCTGACGCACCAGTCGCCGTTCAGCCCGTTGATCCAGTTCTCGAGGCGCGCCTGCATGTACGGCGGATGCCATTCGAGCGCGCGCGCGCGCTGGAGGAGCGCGTCGCGAAAGTCGAGCGTCTTGATGAACCACTGCCGGCTCGACACGATCTCCAGCGGGCGGTCTCCCTTTTCATAGAACTTCACCGCGTGGGTAATCGGCCGCGGCTCGCCGATCAATTCGCCGCTCTCCCTGAGCAGCTCGACGACCTTCACCCGCGCCTTCGCGGCGGACAGGTTCGCGATCTGGTCGTACGCCTGCTGCGCGCGGGCGGCATCCGTCGACGCCCATCCTTCGCTGCCCCACGCGATCGGCTTCAACGCGCCGTTGGGCTGGATGATGGCGCGGACCGGCAGCGACAGGGCGCGCCACCAGATCACATCGGTCAGGTCGCCAAACGTGCAGATCATCGCGATGCCGGAGCCCTTGTCGGGATCCGCGAGCTCGTGAGCGCGGATCGGCACGCGCACGCCGAAGAGCGGCGTCACGACGTCGGTCCCGAAGAGCGGCTTGTAGCGCTCGTCATCCGGATGCGCGACCAGGGCGACGCACGCCGGGATCAGCTCCGGCCGTGTGGTCTCGATGGCGATCTTCGTCGCCCCGCCTGCCCCGAGCGCCGTCGGGGGGCTGGCCAGCGGGAACTCGATCCGGTGATACGCGCCGGGCTGCTCGCGATCCTCGAGCTCCGCCTGCGCGACCGCGGTGCGGAAGTCGACGTCCCACAAGGTGGGGGCCTCGACCTGGTAGGCGTGTCCCTGGTGCAGCAGCCGAAGGAACGCCACCTGCGACACGCGCTGCGCGCGCCGGTCGATCGTCGCGTAGGTCATCTCCCAGTCGACCGACAGCCCGAGATACTTCCACAGCGCCTCGAACGTTTTCTCGTCTTCGGCGGTCAGTCTGGTGCAGAGCTCGATGAAGTTGGGTCGCGACACCGAGATCGGCTGCTTGCCGGGCTTTGCGGGCGGCTGGAACGACGGATCGTAGGGCAGCGACGGCTCGCACCTCACGCCGAAGTAGTTCTGCACGCGCCGCTCGGTCGGCAGGCCGTTGTCGTCCCATCCCATCGGATAGAACACGGCCTTGCCCCGCATCCGCTGGAAGCGCGCGACGATGTCGGTGTGGGTGTACGAGAAGACGTGGCCGACGTGCAGCGAGCCGCTCACAGTGGGCGGCGGGGTGTCGATCGCATAGACGTCCGCCCGCGAACGGGTGCGGTCGAAGCGATACACGCCAGTGTCTTCCCAGCGCGCCATCCACTTTGCCTCGAGCCCTTCGAGCGCAGGCTTATCGGGGACGCGAACGGGATGGCTCATGTCGACACACCCGACTACTCAATTCCCTGATGCTTGCTTGATCCGCTCGATCTCTTCGCGCACGAGACGTTCCGCGGCGTCGAGAATGGTATCGCGCGACTGGTCGGTGAGCCGCGCCACGACCCGGGCAGTCACGGTCTCGATCAATTCCTCTGTCACCGCCGGCGCGGCGGGCGCGGGTGGGGTGGGTGCAGCCGGACTCGCGGGCGGGGAGGCGGTCGTGGCGGCGGAGGGCGAGAGGCCGATGCGCTGCTCGGCCGCCAGCAGCGCCGCGAACGCGTCCACCAGGGACGGCGGCACGACGCGCGCGGGAGCGGGCGCCGGCGCGGCGGCGACCGGCGGCGCAGCCACGTCGGGTGGCGGCGCGGCGCCGGGCGGCTGTTCCTGGACCTGTGGTGGTGCGGCGGGCTGTCGCGCCGTAAACGTGAGCGGCGCATCGAGCGTCGCCGGGCGGGAGGGATCTCCCGTCAGATCCGGATCCCAGTCGGCGAAGGGATCGCTGGAGGACGCCGGCGGCGGCTGAAGGGCAGGGCCGTGCTTGCGGGCCGTCGGAGCCGGCTCACGGCGCGGCGGAGCGCCCGACGGGGGCGCGGCGGTCTCGCCGCCCGCGGGGGGCGTCGCATTGAACGCGGCGTCGAGATGATCGAAGTACGCCTCGAGCGGGTCGCCCGACGAGGCGGCCGCGGCCGGCCGCGACTCGACGCCCGCCGCGGCGGCCCGGCGGACCGGACCCTGGGCGACCGGTCCGGTGCCCCACATGCCCGACGGCTGGCGGCCGGCCAGCAGGTCCTTGACGCGGCTGATGACGATGTGCGGCTCGAACGGCTTCACGAGCACGCCGTCGCACCCGACGGCGCGCGCGCGCACTTCGTCGACCGGCTCGAAGGCGCCCGTCAGCAGCACCACGGGGATGTGGGCCAGCGCGGGGTCCCCCTTGATGAAGGCGGCCACTTCGTAACCGTTTCGTTCCGGCATGCCGACGTCGGCCAGCACGATATCGGGCCGGTCGCGCTGCACGGACTCGATCGCCGCCTGTCCGTTTCCGACGGCGATGACCTGCACGTCTTCGTCGGCGAACGTCAGCTCGATGACGCGCTGGATCGTGACGCTGTCATCCGCCAGCAACAGCTTGTGCGGCATGTCTACCATGATACCTTGACCGGGCATTCACGCATGGTTCCGCCGCGCCGGCCGACCCGCGCCTTCTGGGTCACGCTTCTCGACCTCGTCCTCATCATTGCTGCGAGCGCCGCCGTGGTGATTGTCCTTGGCGGGCGCACGCGCGTGTCGATCGGGGGCCTCCAGGTCGCCCTGCGGGCCCCGTCCAACGTCCTGGTGTTCGCGGCGGCGGCCGCCGCGCTGCGCCTGTGGCTCGGCCGCGGGCTGAACCTCCTCCCCGCGCTCGCTCGTCCGGATGAGGGATATCTCGACGCCGAGCGTCGCCGGTTCGCGGCCCCGCCGGCGCCAACCCGGGACGTCTGGCTCTGCGCGGCCGCGGCCTTGCTGGGCTCCCTCGTCTGGATCGCCCCCCACATCCTGCACCTCCGGCAGTTGCCGGATCCCGGGGACCCGCTGTTCTCCGCCTGGCGGATCGCGCGGCTGGCCCACCAGCTCGCCACCGATCCGCTCCACCTGTTCGACGGGAACCAGTTCTACCCGCTCCCGCTCACGCTGACGTATTCGGATACCACCCTGCTGCAAGGGCTGCTGGGGGCGCCGTTCGTGCTCGCGGGTCTCGATCCCCTGGTCGTCGCCAATGTCCTCACGCTGCTCGCCTTTCCCGCGTGCGGCCTCGCCTTCTTCTACGCGGCCTGGCGGCTGACCGGCGACCCCCGCGCCGCGCTCGTCGCCGCCATGGTCGGCGCGTGGTATCCGTTCCACGCGGAGCACTACTCGCACCTCGAGCTCCAGTGGGTCATGTTCGTCCCGCTCGCGGTCGTCGCGGCGCTGCGAATGCTGGCGGCGCCGCGCTGGACGACGGGCTGCGCGTTCGGGGCGACGGTCGCGGCGCAGTGGCTCTCGTCGATGTACGTCGGCGTGATGCTGATGTCGTTTCTGGCGCCGTTTCTCATCGTCGCCGCGCTGGCATGGCGGGTGCGGCCGTCGTGGCGCCTGGCCGCCGCGCTGGCGGCCGCCGGCGCGATCCTCGTCCCCGCGGTCATCGTCCTGGGCATTCCGTACATGAAGAGCCGCGACGCCCGCGGCGAGCGAAGCCCGCACGAAGTCTCCGACGGCAGCGCGCGCCCCTCTGACTACGGCAGCACCCACATCCGCATGACGACCTACATGCGCCACTCGCGGGTCGGCAACCGGGGCGAGCGCGAGCTGTTCCCGGGCACGACCACCCTTGCGCTGGCGGGCATCGGGCTCGTGCCCCCCCTTACCGGCGCGGCGATGGCCACTGTGGTGTCGGGCGCGCTCACGTTCGACTGGTCGCTCGGATTCAACGGACTCACCTACGACGACCTCTACAAGCGATCTGTCGCGCACCGCGGGATGCGGGTCCCGGCGCGCTTCAGCGTCGTGGTCGGCGCGGCGCTTGCGCTCGTGGGCGCGTTCGGAGCCTCGCGGCTGCTGCGGCGGGGACGGACCCCGGCAGCCCGCAGCGCGATCTGCGCGGCGCTGACCCTGCTGGTGCTGTTCGACCTGCGGATGGACCCGCGCCTGCGGTCGTACTACGCCACGATCCCGTCGATTTACGCGCGCGTCACGCCCGACATGGTGCTGGTGGAACTGCCCGTCGATCACCAGGTCGACTACATGTACTTCTCGACGCGGCACTGGGCCCGGCTGCTCGGGGGTTACAGCGGCTACCCGGGGTACTCGAGTGCGCTGCTCGACGGCTGGGAGGCGTTCCCGTCGCCAGCCGCGACGGCATTATTCCGGCGCGCCGGCGCCACGCACCTGACCTACAACTGCGCCCTGGAGCTGAACCCGGGGCGCTGCGCGGCCACGCTGGACATCCTGGATGCCGATCCCGGGCTCGAGCGCATGGCGGCCGAGCGTTGGGAAGGGGCCGAAGTGCGGCTGTACCGGATCAAGTAGTAGTGGTTGGTAGTCAGTGGTTGGTTTCGGAGACGACCAACACCACAAACCACAAACGACCTAGATCGCCTCCGCCCGGGGCCGGACGTTCGCGGTGATGAACTCGACGATCTGCTGCATGGAGCTGCCGGGCAGGAAGATGCCCTTGACGCCCATGGCCTGGAGCTTCGGGATGTCCACGTCGGGGATGATGCCCCCGACGAGGACGAGCACCTCGTCGAGTCCCTGCTCCTTGAGCAGCGCCATGACGCGCGGGCAGGCGTGCATGTGGGCGCCCGAGAGGATCGACATGCCGATGACGTCGGCGTCCTCCTGCAGCGCGGCGCCGACGATCTGCTCCGGGGTCTGGCGCAGGCCGGTGTAGATCACTTCCATGCCGGCGTCGCGCAGGGCGCGCGCGATCACCTTGGCGCCCCGGTCGTGGCCGTCGAGGCCGGGCTTTGCGATGACGACGCGGATCTT
>JANOJK010000068.1:0-6672 GCA_031408165.1 Acidobacteriota bacterium
GCTGGTCGATCTGACCTTCCCGCTTCGGCAGGATGCGGCGGTGAGGATCGTGACGACCGACAACCCGGAAGCGCTGGCGCTGTACCGGCACAGCACGGCCCACCTGCTGGCGGCGGCGGTCACGAGCCTCTACCCCGGCACGCAGTGCGGCATCGGCCCGGCCACCGACGAGGGCTTCTTCTACGATTTCGTCGTCGAGCGCCCGTTCGTGCCGGAGGATCTCGAGGCAATCGAGAAGAAGATGAAGCACATGGCGTCGCAGGACCTGGTCTACGAGCGCCAGATCTGGCCGCGTCAGGAGGCGATCGACTTCTTCACGACGCGCGGCGAGCCGCTCAAGGTGCAGTTGATCCAGGAGAAGACCGAGGGGCAGACCGAGGTGTCCGTCTACACCATTAAGGATCGCGACACGTTCGTCGATTTCTGTGTCGGCCCTCACGTCCCCTCGACCGCGCGGCTGAAGGGCTTCAAGCTCCTCACCACCTCGAACGCGTACTGGAAAGGGGACGCGAAGAACCAGCCGATGCAGCGCGTCTACGGCACCGCGTTCTTCAGCGAAAAAGAGCTGCAGGCGCACCTCGAGCGCATCGAGGAGGCGAAGAAGCGCGACCATCGCCGCGTCGGGAAGGACCTGGGGCTGTTCACCTTCCATCCGTGGGCGCCGGGCGCCGCATTCTGGCTCGCGAAGGGGACGACGCTGTACAACACGCTCGCGAACTACATGCGCGATGTGCTGTTCCCCGCCGGCTATGTCGAGCTCAAGACCCCGCTCGTCTACAACAAGGCGCTGTGGGAGACGTCCGGCCACTGGCAGCACTACCGCGAGAACATGTTCGTCGTGGAATCGCGCGACGGCGAGCCGATGGGCATGAAGGCGATGAACTGCCCGGGGCACATGCTGGTGTTCGCGAGCGAGGTCCGCAGCTATCGCGACCTGCCGCTGCGGTTCCACGAGCAGACGCCGCTCCACCGCAACGAGGCGTCCGGCGTGCTCGCCGGCCTCACGCGCGTGCGGCAGTTTTCGCAGGACGATGCGCACTGCTTCGTGACGCCGGAGCAGATCGGCGCGGAAGTCGAGCGGCTGATCCGGCTGGTGCAGCGCGTCTACGCCGACTTCGGATTGCCGTTTGTCGCGAAGCTGTCGACCCGCCCCGACGAGTTCATGGGCGAGATCGCCACGTGGGACCACGCCGAGGCACAGCTGGAGGCGGCGCTGCGCGCCGCGTCGATCTCGTATGAGCTGAATGCCGGGGACGGGGCCTTCTACGGGCCGAAGATCGACTTCGACATCATGGACGCCCTGGGGCGCCGCTGGCAGTGCGCGACGATCCAGCTGGATTACCAGATTCCGCAGCGCTTCGACTTGAAATACGTCGGGGCGGACAACACCGAGCACCGCCCGGTCGTCATCCACCGCGCGATCTTCGGCAGCTTCGAGCGGTTCATCGCGATCCTGATCGAGCACTACGCGGGCGCGTTCCCGCTGTGGCTGGCGCCGGTGCAGGCCGTCGTGCTGCCGATTGCGGACCGCCACGCCGCCTACGCGGGCGGGGTCCGGGACCGCCTGGCCGCCGCTGGCGTCCGGGTCGGGCTGGACGCCCGGCAGGAGAAGATTGGATATAAGATCCGCGAGGCGCAGCTGCAGAAGATTCCCTACATGCTGGTCGCGGGAGATCGGGAAACGGCCGACGGCACGGTCTCGGTGCGGAGCCGCAGCGGCGGCGATCTCGGCGCCCGGTCGGTCGATGAATTCGTGAGGCAGGCGCAGACAGAAGTCGCGTCGAAGGGCGAGCCGCCGGCGGGGCTGGCGGCGGCCAGTTAGTCAGGCGTTAGGCTTTGGGCTTTAGGCTTTAGGCTTCAGGAGGTTCTTATCGCTTTTGATCGCAGTCCGCGACGTGACGACCGTACGCGGGTCAACGAACGCATCAGGGTCCGGGAAGTCCGCGTCATCGACGAGGACGGCTCACAGCTTGGCATCATGCCGCCGCCGCAGGCGCTGGCCATCGCGCGGACGAAAGGTCTCGACCTGGTCGAGATTGCCGCGACGGCCGTGCCGCCGGTCTGCCGCATCATGGACTTCGGGCGCTACCAGTACCAGGAACAGAAGCGCGCGCGGTCGGCGAAGAAGCACCAGAAGATCATCGAGGTCAAGGAAATCAAGTTCCGGCCGAAGGTGGACGAGCACGACTACCAGTTCAAGAAGAAGCACATCGAGCGCTTCCTCGCGGACGGCGACAAGGTGAAGGCGACGATCTTCTTCCGCGGGCGCGAGATGGCGCACCCCGAGATCGGCCGGCGGATCCTGGAGCGGCTGATCGACGACCTGGCGGACGTCGCGACGCCGGAAAACATGCCGCGGCAGGAAGGCAACCAGATGCACACCATCCTGTCGCAGAAGGTGGGCGGGAAGAAGCCGGCGGCGAAGGCCAAGGCGGAGGTCACCGAAGGCTAGCGCCTGCGGCTGCAAGCGAGGCCGGAGGGAAGCGCCGCGTCAGCGGCGCCCCGAGCGCGCAGCGAGGTGGGGAAACTAAAGGGGCCCCACCGAGCGAAGTAAAAAAGGAAGTCGAAGGATCATGCCGAAGTTAAAGACGCACCGGGGCGCGGCGAAGCGCTTCAAGAAGACGGGCACGGGAAAATTCAAGCGGGGGCACGCCTTCGGGGCGCACATCCTCACGAGCAAGTCGCGCAAGCGCAAGCGCCGCCTGAAGGGCACGACACTGGTGTCGAAGGCCGATCAGAAGAAGCTGCGCATGATGCTGCCCTAACCGAAGACCGAGTTTCGAGGACCGAGGACCGAGACGCGACCTTCGGACCTCGGCCATCGATCCTCGAACATCGAAAGAGACGAAATGCGAGTAAAACGTGGGAATGTCCGGCGGGCGAAGCGGAAAAAGCTGCTCAGCCGGGCTAAAGGTTTCTACCAGACCAAGAGCAAGCTCTATCGCTCCGCGAAAGAGTCCGTCGACACCGCGCTCAAGTACGCGTTTGTCGGCCGCCGGCGCAAGAAGCGCGATTTCCGCCGCCTGTGGGTGATACGGATCAACGCGGCCGCCCGCGAGAACGGCCTCACCTACGGCCAGTTCATGGCGGGCCTCAAGGCGGCGGGCAACACGCTCGATCGCAAGAGCCTCTCGGAGCTCGCGATCTCGTCCCCGGCGTCGTTCGCGAGCCTCGCGGCCATCGCCGCCAAGGCGAAGCCCGCGCCCGTGAAGAAGAAGCTCACCCTGGAGTCGAAGGCCGCGCGGCCCAAGTCGCGGGCCGCGGCCGACGCCAAAGCCTGACGCAGCTTCCAGTTTCTACAGGGGGACAGGAGCCCGGGGCTCCCGATCTCTTTGTTCTCCTGTGTTGAAACCATGGACATCGATTCCCTCACAAAGCTGTTCGCTGACGAGCTCGCGACCGCGCGAAGCGAAGCGGATCTGCGCGGGCTTCGCGACAAGTACCTGTCGCGCAAGAATGGCCTGATTTCCGCCTTCATGAAAGCAGTCGCCGCCTCGCCGGCGGACGAACGGCCCGCGATGGGCCAGGCAGCCAACCAGCTCAAACAGCAGATCGACGCGGCGTTGACCGAACGGCTGGCGACGGCGTCGGCCGCGCGGCCCACCGGCGACGCGATCGACGTCACGCTGCCCGGACGCGCCCCGCTCCTGGGCCATCGGCACCCGCTCACGCTTCTGCGCGAACGCGTCGAGTCCATCTTCCTGCGCCTCGGATTCCTGATCGTCGAAGGGCCCGAGCTCGAGGACGATTACCACAACTTCGAGGCGCTCAACATGCCCGCGGAGCATCCCGCCCGCGACATGCAGGACACGCTGTACCTCGCGGCGCCGGTGCCGGCAGCCGACGGCGGCCCCTTCGACGGTGCTCAGGGCAGGCGGCCTGCGACGCTGCTGCGCACACATACCTCCGGCATGCAGATCCGCTACATGGAGACGCATGAACCGCCGGTCCGCCTCATCGCCCCGGGACGCGTGTACCGCCGCGACGGCCTCGACCTCACCCACTCCCCGATGTTCACGCAGGTCGAAGCGCTCGTGGTCGGCGAGGGCATCACGCTCGCGGATCTGAAGGGAACGCTGGTCGCCTTCGCGCGCGAGCTCTTTGGTCCGGAGCGGAAGACACGCTTCCGCCCGAGCTTCTTCCCCTATACCGAACCGAGCGGGGAGCTCGATATCAGCTGCGTTCCGTGCGGAGGGACGGGTCGTGTCCCGCCCAAGCCCGGCAGTGATGCTCCGGGCGAAGGCGGGTGTGCCATGTGCAAGCACACCGGCTGGATCGAGGTCCTCGGCAGCGGCATGGTGCATCCCGCGGTGTTCGAGGCGGTCGGGTACGATCCCGAGCGCTACACCGGGTTTGCCTTCGGCGTCGGCATCGAGCGCCTCGCGCTCCTCAAGTGGGGCGTGGAGGACATCCGCCTGTTCTTCGAGAACGACCTGCGCTTCCTGGAGCAGTTCCCGCTGTGAGACTGCCGTATGTGTGGCTGTGCGAGCTGGTGAAGGTGCCAGGCTCGCCCGAAGAGATCGCGGCATCGCTCGGCCTGCGCGGGTTCGAGGTGGCGTCGATCGAGCACGGGCGCCAGCCCGTCATCGACTTCGAGATCACGGCCAACCGTCCCGACTGCCTGAGCGTGATCGGGCTCGCGCGGGAGGCGGCGGCCGCGTACGGCCTGCCCCTGCAGATCCCGGATCGGACGATGCCCTCGTCTCTCGACGGACGCGGGACGGCCCCGGACACCGTCGCAGGGCTGGACATCACGATCGAGGATCCCGAGCGCTGCCCTCGCTACTGCGCGCAGGTGTTCGAGGTGCGATCCACGGGCAGCTCCCCCGCCTGGATGCGCGAACGGCTCGAAGCGGCGGGGGTCCGCAGCATCAGCGCGATCGTCGACGTCACCAACTACGTGATGCTCGAGATGGGGCAGCCGACGCATGCGTTCGACTGTGCGAAGCTGGCGGGGCGCGTGCTGCGGATCCGCTGCGCGAGGCCCGGGGAGCGGGTGCTCACGCTGGACGGGGTGGACCGCGCGCTCGACCCCGAGATGCTCGTCATCGCGGACGGCGAGCGCCCGCAGGCGATTGGCGGCGTGATGGGCGGCGCGGCCTCCGAGATCGGGGCGGGCACGAAGCTGTTCGTGCTGGAGAGCGCCTATTTCAAGCCCGCCTCGGTGCGGCGCACGAGCAAGCGGCTCGGACTGAAGACCGAGGCGTCCTCCCGGTTCGAGCGCGGCGCGGACGTGAACGCTGCCCCGGCCGCGATCGCCCGCGCGGCGGCGCTCCTCCAGCAGATTGGCGCCGCCCGGCCGCTCGGCCCGACGATCGACACCTACCCCTCTCCCCTTCAGCCGCTGACGCTGACGCTGCGCGCGTCGCGAATCGAGCGCGTGCTCGGCCATCGCATCGCCGATGCGGACGTGCCGAGGATCCTGGAGCCACTCGGCTTCACGATCGAGGATCGAGGATCGAGGGTCGAGGATCGTGGATCGAGGGTCGAGGATCGTGGATCGACGGTCGAGGATCGTGGATCGACGGTCGAGGATCGAGGGCCCGGGTCTTCCGGACCTCGATCATCGAACCTCGATCCTCGGACGGAGTGGCGCGTCGCCGTCCCCTCGTTCCGCGTGGACGTCCTGCGCGAAATCGATCTGATCGAGGAGATCGCGCGGCACGACGGGTACGTGGGGCTGCCGGCGACCTTCCCGGAGCTGACCGCGCCGCAGCCGCCGGCGGACGCGCGGACGCTGCGCGATCGGCTGCTGCGACAGGTGCTCACGGCGTGCGGGCTGTCCGAAGCGATGACGTTCGCCTTCATCGAGGCGCCGGCCGCCGCGCCGTTCGCCGCCGCCGGGGCCGTCGTGGCGGTCGCAAACCCCCTCTCCGAAAAATACGCGGTCCTGCGGCCGTCGCTCCTGCCCGGCCTGGTGGATGCCGCCGCGCACAACCGGCGCCGCGAGCACCACGACGTACGCCTCTTCGAGACCGGCACGCGGTTCAGCCCGTCGGGGGAGACCCGCGCCGTCGCGGGCGTGTGGTGCGGCGCGGGAGCCCAGCCGCACTGGTCCGGTGCGTCGCGCCCGGCGGACTTCCACGACGTGAAAGGCGTGGTCGAAGCGCTCGGCCGCGCGCTTGGCGTCGAGCTCGACTACGAACCTGCGCCTGTTCCGTATCTCGTCGACGGACGCGCCGCAGAAGTGGTCCTCCGCCGAAAGGCGGAAGACACCGGGTCGCTGAAGGGTCGTCCTGTCGCTTCAAATGGAAGTCCTGCAGCTTCCGCCTTCGGGCGGAAGGACGAGGGGACGGGGACGATAGGCGTGCTCGGCCAGGTCTCGCCGTCGATTCTCGACGCGCGCGGATTCCCGTCCGGCGAAGCGCTCTATGCATTCGAGCTCGATGTCGATGCGCTGGCAGCCCGACAATCGGAAGGGGACCTGCGCGCCGAATCGCTGCCGCGCTACCCATCCGTCGTGCGTGATCTGTCGGTGCTCGTGGATAGCACCTTGCCTGCGGCTGCCGTTCGTGGCACTATCCGCTCGGCGGCGTCTTCCCTGCTCGTGCGGGTGATCGAGTTCGATCGCTACCGCGGCAAGGGCGTACCGGACGCGCACGTCAGCCTTTCGCTGCGTCTCACGTTCCGCTCCCCCGAGCGCACGCTGACCGACGCGGAGGTCGACGAGGC
>JANOJK010000096.1:0-2643 GCA_031408165.1 Acidobacteriota bacterium
GCCACCGCCATGGTGGTGGAAGGCGACTTCCAGTCCGCTGAACTGATCTGTACGCACCTCGAGGCGGAAGGCTTCACGGTCCTGCACGCCGCCTCCGCCGAAGCTGCGCTCGTGCTCGCCGTCCAACAACCGTTGTCGTTGATAACTCTCGATATCATGCTGCCCAACATGGACGGGTGCGACTTCCTGAGCCGCCTCAAGCAAGTGCCGGCGCTCGCGCACATCCCGGTCGTGATCATTTCGATCGTGGCGGATCGCGACAGGGCGTTCGCGGTGGGCGCCTCGGCGATCCTGCAAAAGCCCATCTCCCGGCGGCAGTTGTCGGAGTCGCTCGTTCAGATCGGGCTGTTGCCACTCCAGGAGGCTCAGACCCTCGAAGTCCTGGTCATAGACGACGACCCAGACGCCGGGGACCTCATCGGCGTGCGCATTCCGGGCCTGGCCACCATCGTGCGACGCGCGTACGGCGGCCGCGAGGGTATCGAGGCGGCGCGCCAGGAGCTGCCGGACGTCATCGTGCTCGATCTGATGATGCCCGAAGTGAACGGCTTCGACGTCGTGGAAGCGCTGAGCGAACATCCAGACACGGCTCGTATTCCAATCCTCGTGGTCACGGCCAAGCAAATCACCGCCGAGGACCGGGCCCGGCTGACCGGTTCTGTCGCGGCGATCATGGAGAAGGCCGAGTTCAGCGCGGACCGCTTTACCACCGAAGTCCGGCGGGCGATGTCGGGACGCAGGGCGGTCGCCTGATGGCCAAGATCTTGATCGTCGAGGACAACCCTGACAACATGTTGTTGACCGTGATGGTGCTCCAGTCGGTGGGCCACTCGGTCCTCAGCGCAGTCGATGCAGAGGCCGGGCTGACATTGGCGCGCGAAGAATTACCCGACCTGATCCTGATGGACATTCAGCTGCCTGGGATGGACGGCCTCGAAGCCACTGCGCTGCTCAAGCGGGATGACGCGACGCGGGCCATTCCGGTGATCGCCCTCACCGCCCTCACGATGAAGGGCGACGAGGCGCGTATTCGGGCCGCAGGGTGCGATGGCTACATCTCCAAGCCGATGGGTATTCAGGAACTTCTTGCGAAAATCGCTGCTCAGCTGGTGGGAGCATGAGCCTTGCAGGGCGTAGCGATGCGCAACGGCTGGCCGGATCGGTTCGAAAGGGCACAATGGAAAAGAATAATCGGGACGAACTCATATGGACGGCCGAGAAGGGACGCGAGAGCGCCGAAGAAGGACGTCGTGACGCTGAGGAAGAGCGGGTGTGTTTCGAGGCAGTGCGGCAAAGTGCTGAGGTCGTTCGCCACATTGCGGAAGAAGCCCGGCGGTTCAGCCAGGACCTTCGTCAAACCCTGGATGAAGCCCGCGAACGTGGGGAAGAAGTCCGGCTTCTCGCGGACCGTGCGCGCGAAGTACAGGATAACTTGCGGGCGATCGTCGACCAGGCACGAGTCGAGGCAGCCGCCGCGGCCTCGGCTGCGCGAGACGCCGCAGAGTCAGCAATCAGCGCCAGCGAAATGAAAGCGGAGATCGCCGCGGAAATCCAGAACACGGCAGTGGAGACCTCCAAGTTGACCGACAAGTGACCGTGGGTCCTGCGCGCTCCCGGCGGGCATTAGTCTTGCCGCGAGCCGTCGGAATCGGCCGTACACCGGCGGCGTGAACATTCTGTTTCCGGCGTCCCGCGTTGAGCAGCAGGCGAAGGAGGATCCCGGCCTGTCAATTGCCGGGTAACCATTAATCGATCGACCAAGGGACACGCGGCCTCCGTTACCTTCCGGCCTCTTCTTGCGGCGCCCCCCACCCGCCAATCCCCACCCTTCGCTCGCGCTGCCGACGCCACGCGGCGCGCGCTTGACCCTCGTTCCAGTTCGTGGATAAGATGCGGCCGCAATCGACGGACTTCGGTCGTTCCCCTAGGACGAATTCGGGTGGGGCGCGAGGATGTGGCACCACAGTTCCATCCCGGACTCACGGTTTGGGCACAGTGTCCTCCAGCGCCCCGGAGTCGTAGCCATTGGCCCAGATCTTCCACCCCTGGTGGAACAAGCTCCCGATCGTGGCCGCCATCGCCGGCAGCCTCGGTCCCACGCTCGCGATCGCGGGCGTCTGGTACTACTTTTCCCCGTGGTACACAGACGTGGGCTACCGTCCCGTTCAGCCGGTCCCGTATAGCCACAAGCTCCACGTCGGCGAGCTTGGTCTCGATTGCCGATACTGTCACGCCTCGGTCGAGATTTCTGCCGTCGCGAACGTTCCGCCCACCCAGGCCTGCATGAACTGCCATCTGCTCGTGAAGAGGGACAGCGAGCAGCTCGCACCGATTCGTGAAAGCGCCCAGAGCGGCAAGCCGATGCGCTGGATTCGCGTCCACAAGCTTCCCGACTACGCCTATTTCACCCACAAGGCGCATGTGGCGGCAGGAATCGGCTGTGTCACCTGTCACGGCCGCATCGACGAAATGGAAACGGTCACTCTGATGGCGCCCCTCAGTATGAGCTGGTGCCTGGACTGCCACCGCAACCCCGATCCCCATCTGCGCCCTTCTCACGAGGTGACCAACATGGACTGGAGCCCCCCTAAGGATCAGCTTCAATCCGCCGCCCTCATCAAGAAGGCCAAGAAGTTGAACCCA
>JANOJK010000109.1:0-4150 GCA_031408165.1 Acidobacteriota bacterium
GACGACAGCGCATTGTCGATGCCGTACGCGACGCTGTGGTTCCGGGCTTTGGATTGCCCGCCCAGGCTGACGAGCTCCTGCCCGCCGCCGGCGCCGAAGGCCGTGGGCCCGTCACGGAAGAACTTCCCGGTGCTGTAGCGGCCAAAGGTATTCACGTGATCGTTGATGCGGCCATCGATCCGGGTGTTGAACGAGTCTTCGTCGAACGCCTCGGAGCCGGACGTCACGAAATTGTCCCTCGTGCCGTTGTCGCGGCCGGCCGCGTTGGGGAGCGGAATCAGCCGAAGAAGCGCCTGGGCTTGTGGCGAGAGCAGGCCCGATGGAATCACGTTGTTCGGGAACTGCACCCGATTCGCCGGCGCGCCCCCTGCCGGATTGAAGATGTTGACGCCATAGGCACTGAGATCGCCGCCGCGGGCCGCCACGGTCGGAACGGTCAGCAGCCGCGAACCGCCGACGGTGCTGCGCGTGCCCTGGTAGTCGCCAAAGAAGAACACGCGGTTGGGGACGATTTTGCCGCCCAGCGAGCCGCCGAACTGATCCTTGTCCGTCTTGGGCAGGAAGCGGCCGGTCAGCGGATCGGGCTGGAACTGCGTGAAGGGATTGCGCGCCTGGAACCGGTCGTCCTGGTGGAACTCGAAGACGCTCCCGAACCACTGGTTCCTGCCCGACTTGGTTTGAACCGACACCACGCCCGCGGTCGCCTGCCCGAACTCCGCGTCGTAATTCTGCGAGGTGATCTTGGTTTCGCCAATCGACTCGAGCGTGGGGTTGATGACGATGATGCCCAGGATGGGATCGCGATTCTCGGTCCCGTCGAGCTGATAGCCGGTGCCGCTGAAGTGCTGCCCGTTGACCATCGTCTGGGTGGAGCCCTGCGGGTTTTCGCTCGCGGCGTGCTGCCACATGAGCTGCTGTGTGCCCGGCGTCAGCAGGATGAACTTGGTGAAATTGCGATCCAGGACCGGCAAGTCGGTAATCTGCTTCGAGTCGAAGTTCGTGGCGACGTCCGCCCGATCGGTCTTCAACATCGGTGACCCGCCGGTGACCTCGACCTGCTCGCTGACCTGGCCGATCGGCAACTCGAAGTCCACGGGGGTTTGCGTGTCGACGCTCACGCGCACTTCACGCAGCACGCCGGTCTTGAAGCCCGCCAGCTCGGCTTTGACTTCGTAGGTCCCCGGCAGGAGACGATCTTTCACGTAGAATCCGAGCTCGTTCGACACGGTCGTGTCGACGGTCTTCCGTTCGAGGCTCGTGACGGTGACGGTCGCGCCCGGGAGCACGCCGCCCGACGAGTCCTTCACGATTCCCCCGATGCTCCCGGACACGGCTTGTGCCGCGGCGTCCGAAGCGGGAATCGCGACAAACAGCGCGCACAGCGCGATCACAACGCCTATCGCGCGTGTGATCCTTGCCGGCGCCAACCAGAACACGTAGCTCATAAGGAGTTCTCCCGTTCGTCCCCGACCGGCTGTTCCGGCACCCAGATCGCCGGGCAGCCGCAGGGCATTACTCGCGCGCATGCTAGCACCAAAATCCAACAGCGAGAAGTAACAAAACAGTGACGAAACGAGATGTGTGATGGGTATATCGGACCCGTACATGCGGCAGAGGTTACTTCGGTGAACTTTCCTTGATCGTCACCACGCGGCGGCCCTCCACGTTGTCCTCAGATTGGGTGCGGCCGCTTGGCCAGGTGATCTCGATCCGATCGGCCTTCGACATACTGCCCAGTCCGAAGTGCAGGCGCAGGTCGTCGTGCGAATAGTAGCTGGACTGGCTCAGAACCGCGCGCGCCTGCCGCACGCCGCCGGACGTGACGACGACTGTCGCGCCGATCGCCGATCGATTCGACACCGTGCCCTCGAGCTTGATCAGAATCCAGCCGTGATCACCCGCGTAGGTGTTCTCGAGGAGTGACGGCGGCTCGTTCATATTCATGATGAGGACGTCGACGTCCCCGTCATTGTCGACGTCTCCGAAGGCGGCGCCCCGGCTCGAATGCGGGACCGCGGCATCGCCGCTCTGGGTTGTGAGATTCACGAAGGTCGTTCCGCCCGTGTTCCGGAAAACGACGCGCGGGCTCCGGTGAGGATGCTGCGGCAGGAGCCGTTCGACTTCCGGGTACACGTTCCCGGTGACATAGAGGACATCCTGCAGGCCGTCGTTGTCCAGGTCCGGCAGCCCTGCCCCCCATTCCACGTACCGATTCTCGACCGCCAGCCCCGCGGCGGCGGCCACGTCCTCGAAGAGGCCCTTGCCAAGGTTTCGATACAGCGACGGGATGTCATCGGCGAAGTGCGTCTTGAGCACGTCCAGCAGGCCATCGCGGTTGTAATCGCCGACCGCGAGACCCATACCCGCCTGGGGGTTGCCGTTGTCGCTGTAGGCGGCGCCGCTTTCGAGCGCGACGTCCGTGAAGGTGCCGTCCCGATTATTGCGGTACAGAATCGCGGCCGTGGAATCCGACGCGACGTAGATGTCGGTCCAGCCATCCCCGTCCAGATCGGTCGCGACGGCGGTCATGGGATACCGCCCGGTCACCTTCGCGATCCCTGAACGCCCGGAGACGTCGGCAAAGGTGCCGTCGCCCTGATTGTGGTACAGCAGATTCGTATCGGTCGGGAGCCCCTTGGGACCGCAGTTGACGGCGATCCCCTTCCACAGACAGTTGGGCCCTTTCCCCGGCTCGGCGGCCGCGGCGAGATCGAACCGCAGGTAATTGGCGACGAACAGATCGGCGCGGCCGTCGCGATCGTAATCGACGAAGCTGCAGCCCGATCCCCAGCGGACGGCGGGCGTCACCAGCCCTGCCCTCGCCGTCACGTCCTCGAACCGGCCATCGCCGCGATTCCTGTAGAGCACATTCCGGCCGTAGTAGGTGAGGAAGAGATCCGTCCAGCCGTCGTTGTCGTAATCGCCCGCGCACACGCTCGAGGCCCAGCCGGTTCGCCGCACGCCTGCGGCATCGGTGACGTCCTTGAAGGTGCCGTTCCGCAGGTTCCTGTACAGGCGGTTGGTCGGTGCCGCGCCAGGGGCGTACTCGACGTCCTCCCTCGCGCCGTCGCGTAAACGCGTGCCGCTGAGTGTCAGCGCATCCAGCCATCCGTCGTTGTCGTAGTCCACGAGCGCCACGCCCGAGCCGTTGGTCTCGATGATGAAGCGCTTGCGCTCGATCCCGCCGTAGATCACCGGATCGCGGAGGCCCGCGCGCGCCGCGACATCCGTAAAGGCGACACCCCACGCTGGAGAACGGGGCGCAGTGGCCTGCTGCGCCTGCGGCCCGCGCGTGCTCGTGACGGCCACGGCCAGCACGGCGGCGCAGACGGCCAGCCAGGGGTGCATGAACGGACGGGCGCGTCGCACGACGGAACGCACGCTCAGCGTCCCGGTTGTCCCTGCAGGCGCTCGGCGATCTCGAAGTGTTTCTTCGCGTCCGCCGGCCGGCCCATCTGCTGGAGCAGTTGCGCGAGGAGGTAATGGGCCGACCGGTTGTTGGGATCGTACTGAATGGCGCGGGTGAGCATGCCTTCGGCGGTGGCCGGCTGTCCCTTTTTCATGTACGCCCTCCCGAGCAGGATGTAGGGCGCGCTGTAAAAGGGATTCAGCCAGATCGACTTCTGCAGGGCGTCGATCCCCTCGTCCCATCGCAGCTGGCGGACGCGCGCGTCGCCGAGTTGGGAAAATGCCATGGCATCGGCAGGGTTCAGCGCGATCTCGCGTTCGGTCAGGAGCACCGCTTCGTCGAGACGGCCACGGAACAGCGCCAGCTGGCCGAGGAGCGCATGTGCGCGCGGCACCTTCGGATCCTTTTCAATCGCGCGCTTCAACTCCCCTTCGGCCTGCGATTCGAATTCGAGCCGGATCATCATCTGCGCCGCGAGCAGATGCGCCGCCGCGGAATCGGCAGCCACGCGAAACGTCCTGGCGAACGTCTCGCGCGCGCGATCGGGCTGGCGGGTCTGCACGTAGGCCTGCCCGAGGACATACCCGAGCTCGGCGTTGTCCGCCGCCCAGGCCCGGGTGGCCTCCAGCAGCGGCAGCGCGTCGGCGAAGCGGCCCATCACGAAGCACGAGAGCCCCAGCACCTGCACCGCTTCGCGGCGCTCGATGGACCCCTCCGGCAGCGTGTCGAGCACCGGCGTCA
>JANOJK010000144.1:0-2077 GCA_031408165.1 Acidobacteriota bacterium
GCCATCCCTCGATGAACTTCTCCGACGCGAGCGGCGGCTTCGAATACTGGACGGGTGGGGCCCCCGGCGGGGACGAGAACCACAACGTGTACACCCCCGCATAGTCGTTGCCCGCGCCGCGCCAGAGCGCGAGCGTCCGGCCATCCGGCGAGATGGCGGCGCTCGACACGTTCTCCATCACGGGATCGGGTGCGCCGCCGAGTGTGGAAATCGAATAGAGGCCGAGACGATCCTCGTACAGCGAGATGTAGTAGAGACGGGTGCCGTCGGGCGCCCAGAACGGCATCAGGCAGTCGAAGCGTGCGCGCGTCACCTGGAATCGATCGGGCGATCCGAGCGCTTTGGTGAACACCTGCAGGACGCCATCGACGCTGGCGACGTACGCGAGCGTCTTTCCGTCAGGGGACCAGGCGGGCGTGCTCTGGTACCCCGGATCCGTGGCGAATGGCGTAAAGCGATACTGCTCGAAACCAGCGCCGATCCGGCCGGCGAGTGCGACGGCGGCCCCGGCTGCCGCAAGCGCGACGACCGGGAGGGCTCCGCTGAGGATCAGCGCCCGGCTCCAGCGGGAGCGGCGCCGCGCTGGCATCTCGATCTCGGTAGACGAGGTGAGTTCGGAAAGTCGATCCCGCAGTATGCGCAGCTCCCGGGCAAGGTCCGAGGTCGACTCGTATCGCTGCCGCGGGTCCTTGGCCAGGCACCGCTCGATCGCCCAGCGCAGTGGCACCGGAACCCGAACGTTCAGCTTCGCGAGTGGTTCGGGCTCGTCTTCCAGGATCGCCGCGAGCGTCTGGGCGGCGGTCTCACCGTGGAATGCGCGGCGTCCGGTCGCCATTTCGTACAGCGTCACCCCAAGAGAGAACTGGTCGGTGCGGTAGTCCACCACCGCGCCTCGCGCCTGCTCCGGGCTCATGTACGGCACGGTGCCCGGGATCGTCAGTGCGTGCGTCAGCGTCACATCGAGGCCAGATACATGGGGCTGCGTGCCAACGATTGCCAGACCGAAGTCCACGATCTTGACGCGTCCTTCGCGCGTCACCATGACGTTCTCGGGCTTGAAGTCGCGATGGACGATGCCAGCCTGGTGCGCGGCCGCCAGACCTTCGGCCATCTGCACGCCGAGCTCGAGGACGTCGCGAACGCTGAGCGGCGCGCGCGCCACCAGCGCGCGCAGCGACGTACCGTCAATGAGCTCGGACACGATGAACGGCACACCGTCCTGCACCCCGACGTCGTACACCGTGACGATGTTGGGATGGTTCAGCGCGCTTGCCGCTTGCGCCTCGTCCGTGAGCCGCTTGTGACGGAGGGGATCGGCCCCCGCGTGCGCGAGGACCTTGATGGCGACGTCGCGGTTCAGCCTCGGATCGCGGGCCCGATAGACCTGTCCCATCCCGCCCGATCCGACGGTGCCCAGAATCTGGAAGGGACCGTAATGGTGAGGGCTTTCTGCCATCTGGCTGTGGACTCTCACTCTACTCCAGAAGCCATTGTGTACAATCCCGTTGACTCATCATGCGTAAGGCGTTTGGCGAGTGCGTGTTCGATCGCGGGCGGCGCGAACTGACGTGCCGCGGTGCACTCGTCCACGCTGCCCCGAAGCTGCTCGCCTTGCTGGAGGCGCTCATCGACGCGGCCCCCAGGGCCCTGACGAAAGCGGAGATCCACCACGCCGTCTGGCCTGACACCTTCGTGTCCGACGCGACGTTGACGCATCTCGTGGCCGAACTCCGAACGGCCCTCGGCGGCGGGAAGGCGGGGGCGCCGCGGTTGCTGCGGACAGTTCACGGTTACGGGTACGCGTTTGTCGGCGAGATCTCGGAGCCCCTCGCACCAGCCACGCCGGCGAGTACGGCCACGCACAAGGTCGTCGTCGGCGAGCGCGAGATCGCACTCGGCCCGGGGGTCCACATCATCGGGCGGTCGCCGGATGCCGCCGTTCGCGTGGACGATTCCGGCGTCTCGCGCCAGCACGCGCGGATCACGCTCGGCGCGGGCAACGAGGAGGTAGATTCCCTGCTCTCGATGGAAATGCCAGACTGGCTCTCGCGTCCGGAACCAGGAGCCGCTGACCCGT
>JANOJK010000146.1:0-6903 GCA_031408165.1 Acidobacteriota bacterium
GTGGACGCCTCCGCGGCTGCGGGCACGATCGTCAGCCAGGACCCGCAACCCGGCGTGCACACGCGGCGGGAGCGAAGCGTCAAGGTCTGGATCAGCGCGGGTCCCCGCGCGACCTCGATCCCCGCGCTCCTCGGCGAGTCGGAGCGCACGGCGCTCCTCCGCGCGCAGCAGGACGGCCTGCAGCTGGCCTCCATCGCGGAAATCCGTTCGGCGGACTACACCGCCGGCACGGTGGTGGCGCAGAATCCCCCGCCGCAGAAGGCGATGCCGAGCGGCGGACGGATCACCCTGCTCATCAACCGCGGCGAGCGCGGCGAAACTTATGTCATGCCCGACCTGATCGGCGTCAACGGGGATCGCGCGGCCGACCTGCTGCGATCGCGCGGCTTCCGCGTGTCGGTCGTCGGCGACCACCCGTATCCGGGCGTGCCGGCCGGGATCGTCCTGCGCCAAAGCCCCCAGGGCGGGTTCCAGTTCGGCGCCGGGGATCCGATTTCGCTCGAGGTGAGCCGCTGATGACGCCGGACGAGGCGAACGAGCGTCGGCGCGTGAGCCACGCGAACGGAGCGGGGCACGGGGCCCCCCGCGAGTGAGCGTGAAGGGGGGTCCGGCGGGGCGAAGCCCCCCGGTCTGATCCAGATCGCCCCGTCGCTCCTGTCCGCGGACTTTGCGCGCCTCGGCGAGGCGATCGCGCTCGCGGACCGCGCGGGGGCCGACATGATCCATTTCGACGTCATGGACGGCCACTTCGTGCCCAACATCTCGATCGGCGTGCCGGTCCTGCAGTCGCTGTCCCGCGTGTCGCGGCTGCCGATCGACGTCCACCTGATGATCGAGCACCCGGACCGGTACGTCGAGATGTTCATCCGGGCGGGCGCGGCGAGCGTCACCGTGCACGCGGAAGCGGTCGTGCACCTGCACCGCGTGGTGCACCTGATCAAGAGCCTGGGCGCGAAGGCGGGCGTGGCACTCAACCCGGCCACCCCCGTGACGGCGCTGGAACAGATTGCCGGAGACGTCGACTACGTGCTGGTGATGACGGTGAACCCGGGCTTCGGTGGACAGACTTTCATCCCGCGGTCGGAGTCTAAGGTTCGGGCCGTGCGCGAGTTGCTCCGGCGCGAAGGCAGTTCGGCGCCGATCGAGGTCGACGGCGGGATCGACGTGCACACGGCGCCGGGGATCGTCGCTGCGGGGGCCCGCATTCTGGTGGCGGGGAACGCCGTGTTCGGATCGGCAGATCCGGAGCGCGCGATCCACGACCTGCGCGCTGCAGCCGGATCGGCGGTCGCGCGCTGATGCCCTCGTCGGTGTCTACGCTGCGGGTGCGCTACGCCGAAACCGATAAGATGGGCGTGGTCTACTATGCGAACTACCTCGTGTGGTTCGAGGTGGCCCGCGCCGACCTGCTGCGCTCCCTGGGATGGAGTTATCGCGAGATGGAAGCCGCCGGGATTTCCCTGCCGGTCATCGAAGCCCACTGCCAGTACCTGCGCCCGGCGCGGTACGACGACGAAATTGACGTGAAGACGGAAGGACGGATGCTGTCACCTGTGCGCATGGAGTTCCTGTATCAGGTGGTCAGAAAGGCGGACCAGGCGATCGCCGCCGAGGGGAGGACCGTGCATGCCGCGCTCGACGCGTCCGGCAAGCCCTGCCGGCTGCCGGGGCGCGTGCAGGAGGTCTTCGCATGAAGGCGCTCGTCACCGGCGTCGCGGGCTTCATCGGCTCGCACCTGGCGGCCTCCCTCCTCGACCAGGGGGCGATGGTCACCGGCATCGACTGCTTCACCGACTATTACCCGCGCGCGCTCAAGGAACGCAACCTGGAGGCGATCCGGCGCGACGGCTTCCGCTTCGCCGAGACGTCGATCCAGGACGCGGATCTTCCGGCGCTTCTCGACGGCGTCACGCACGTGTTCCACCTGGCGGCGCAGGCCGGCGTGCGCAAGAGCTGGGGCAAGGACTTCCAGATCTACACGACGAACAACATCGAGGCGACCCAGTGCCTGCTCGAAGCGTGCGTGGGACGGCCGTTGACGCGATTCGTCCACGCCTCGAGCTCGTCGGTCTACGGCGATCTCGCGGCGATTCCGATGCGGGAGGACGCGCTGCCGCGGCCGGTCTCCCCCTACGGCGTGACCAAGCTGGCGGCGGAACAGCTCGGCTACCTGTATCACGTCAACTACGGCGTCCCGACGGCGGCGATGCGCTACTTCACGGTGTATGGCCCGCGGCAGCGCCCCGACATGGCGTTCAACCGCTTTCTCCGGGCGGCGCTGAACGACGAGCCGATCACGATGTTCGGGGACGGCGAGCAGACGCGAGACTTCACCTTCGTGGCCGATGCCGTGGCGGCGACGATCGCCGCGGGCGAGCGCGGCGTCCCCGGCACCGCCTACAACATCGGCGGCGGCTCGCGCGTGTCGATGAACCACGTGCTGACAATCATCGAGCGGATTGCCGGACGTCCGCTCAAAGTGGTGCGCGACGAGGCGCAGAAGGGGGACATGCGCGATACCTACGCCGACACGTCCCTGGCGCGGAAAGATCTCGGGTTCGCCCCCCACGTCTCGCTCGAGGAAGGGATCCAGGCGGAGTATCGATGGCTGCAATCGTCCCCTGAGCTGGTATGAAGAACACACTGCGAATCATGGCGATCGTGCTGGTGGCCGCCCTGGGGATGGCGGCGGCGGGATGCGCCTCCGGCGGGCCGAAGAAGCCGCCCGAGGGCAGCCTCGAGCCCGACAAGTTCCTGTTCGAGCGCGGCACCGAGAACCTCGGGCGGAAGCGCTGGCTCGTCTCGCGCGAGTATTTCCGTCAGTTGATCGACAGCTATCCGCAGAGCCCGTTCCGCGCCGACGCGAAGCTCGGGCTCGGCGACTCGCACCTCGGCGAGCGCTCGGGGGAATCCTTTGTCCTCGCGATCAATGAATACCGCGAGTTCCTGAACTTCTATCCGACGCATGAACGGGCGCACTACGCGCAGTTCAAGCTGGCGATGGCGCATTTCTACCAGATGCGCGCCGCCATGCGCGACCAGACGGAAACGCGCGACGCGATCAAGGAGCTGCAGACCTACATGACGCGATTCGCCGACCGGGAGCTCGCCGGCGAGGCGCGGCAGAAGCTGCGCGAAGCAAAGGACCGCCTTGCGGATTGGGACGCGGGCGTCGCCCTGCACTACTTCCGGATTAAATGGTACCCCGGCGTCGTCGGCCGCCTCGTGCCGCTGCTGGCGGCGGATCCCGAATACACCCGGCGCGACGCGGTCTATTACTATCTCGGCGAGTCCTTCGCGAAGGTGAACCGGCCGGCCGAAGCGCTCCCCTACTTCGAACGCCTCGTGAAGGAGTTCGAGCAGAGCGAGTTTCTCGAGCTGGCCACGAAACGCATCGCCGAACTCAAGGCGCTCCCGGCCGCCGCGCCGGGGAAAGGATCCCGGCCGTGACTGTCCTCCTCGCTCTGTGGATGGCGACGGTGTCCCTGTCCCAGGCGCCCGTTCCCGCCTCCGCGCCCAAACCCGATCTGCTCGAGCAGATTGCATGCGCGCCGTCGGGCCTCACGGCCCCGCCGGCGGCGCGTCTCCGCGTGCTCGGCGGCTACGTCCACGGCCGCATCATGTTCGGACCCGGGGACGCCGTCATTCTCAGCGCCGGCACCAGCCAGGGCCTGCAGCGCGGACAGCAGTTCTTCGTGCGCCGCCCCGTGCTCGACGCCTCGACGAGACAGCCCAAGGTCGGGGCGTTGTACGGCGTGCACACCGCCGGCTGGGTCACCGTGGTCGACGTGAAGGACAGCCTGGCGATCGCCACCGTGACGCACGCGTGCGACGGCATCCTCGAGGGGGATTTCCTCGAACCATTCGTGCCGCCCGTCATGCCGTCGCCGGCGCTGGCGGGCACGCCCGACTACGAGCATCCCGGGCGGATCGTCCTGGCCGACGAACGCCGCCAGACCGGGTACCCGGGTCTCGTGATGCTGATGAACCGCGGCACCGACCACGACGTGCGCGCAGGGCAGGTGCTGACGATCTACCGGGAAACGCTCGACGGGCGCGGACCGATCATCGACATCGGTCGCGCGACCGTGCTCCGCGCCAACGCTCAGAGCTCGCTCGTCCGCATCGACTCATCACGCGAGGCTGTGTATCTCGGCGATCTGGCCGCGATTCACCGAATCACTCAATAGGCTTTGGGCTTTAGGCTTTAGGTGGCTTTGGGCTCGCTCTTCCTAAAGCCTAAAGCCCAATCCGTGCGAAGCGCCGGTAGTACTCGACGCCCGATATCGTGGCGGTGAGCATCGCGACCCACAGCGCGATTGTGCCGATCACGTAGAACTGCCGCAGATGTTCCTGGCCGAGGATGAGGGCCAGGATCGCGACCACTTCCGCGGCCATCTTCAGCTTCCCCATCGGCGAGGCGGCGATCACCACCCCCTTGCCATGGGCGATGCTGCGGAGGACCGTGACGGCGAATTCCCGCCCGAGAATCACCGCGACCATCCAGGCCGGGGCCAGGTCCATCTGGACGAGCGACACCAGGGCGGCGGTGATGAGCAGCTTGTCGGCGAGGGGATCCATCAGCTGGCCGATCGTCGTAATCTGCTTGCGCCGCCGTGCCAGGTAGCCGTCCAGCACGTCGGTGAGCGCGGCGAGGCCGAAGATCGCGGCCCCGACGAGCTCCTTGCTGACGCCGAAGACCAGCCGGCCCTCGAATTTCGTCAACAGCACCACGACCAGGAGCGGCACGAGGAAGATCCTGCCGATGGTCAGCGCATTCGGAAGGTTCATCCTTGGCGCGATTCTATCAAAAGCATAGAATTGCAGATTGTCATGAAGGCCATCCTGCTCGCCGGAGGCAAAGGGACGCGGCTGCGACCGCTGACGGTCCATACGCCCAAGCCGATCGTCCCCATCCTGAACCGGCCGTTCCTGTATTACCAGATCGATCTCCTCAAGCAGATCCCGGAGATCGACGAAGTGATCCTCAGCCTCAACTACCAGCCGCGCCGCATCGAGGAGATCTTCGGCGAAGGCGACGGCCTCGGCATCCGCGTCCGCTACGTCGTCGAGCCGATACCGCTCGGCACCGGCGGCGCCGTCCGCTACGCGGGAGACTCGCTGACGGAGTCGGTCGTCGTCTTCAACGGCGACGTGCTGACCCAGGTGGACCTGGCGGCCGTGCTGCGGCTGCACCGCGAGCGGAAGGCGAAGGCGACGATCGTCCTGACGCCGGTGGACAACCCGCGCGCCTACGGCCTGGTCGAAACCGACCGCGACGGCAACATCCAGCGCTTTCTCGAGAAGCCGGGCGAAGACGAGATCACGTGCAACACGATCAACGCGGGAATCTACGTGCTCGAGCCCGACACCTTCGACCGCATCCCGAAAGATACCGCGTGGTCGATCGAGCGCAGCTTCTTCCCGTCGCTCATCGAGCGCGGCGAGACGTTTGTCGCCTACGTCTACGACGGTTACTGGATCGACATCGGGACGCAGGCGAAGTACATGCAAGTCCATCACGACATCATGGACGGCCGCTACTCGGCGCCGCCGTTCAACGGCATCGCGTCGGCCTGGATCTCGCCGGACGCGCGTGTGGAAGAGGGCGTCGAGGTCACCGGCCCGTGCTTCATCGACGAAGGGGCGGTCATCAAGACGGGAGCGCGAATCCTCCCCTACTCCGTCATCGGCAGGCAGACCCACATCGAGGACGGGGCCACGGTGGACGGCTCCATCATCTGGCCCAACGGCTGGATCGGTCCCGACGCGTCGATCAAGGGATCGATCCTCGGCCGCAACTGCCACGTCGGCCGCAGCGCCGTCATCGAGTCTCCGGCGGTCCTCGGCGACAAGACCGTCATCACCGACTACAGCAGGATTTAACCGGGCCAGGTCCCAACCTCCGGCCTCCAACCCCCATATGATCAACGCCAGCATCTTCAAGGCCTACGACGTCCGCGGACTCTACCCTCAGGAGGTCAACGAGGACGCGGCGCGCCTCATCGGCCGCGGTTTCGTCGCGTTCCTCGGCGCGACACGCATCGCCGTCTCGCGCGACATGCGGCTGTCGTCCCCGTCGGTGGCGGCGGCGTTCATCGAGGGGGCGACGCTCCAGGGCGCCGACGTCGTCGACTACGGGATGATGGGCACCGACATGCTCTACTTCGCCGTGGCGAGCGACGGGCTCGACGGCGGCGTCCAGATTACGGCGTCGCACAATCCGAAGCAGTACAACGGCATCAAGATGGTCCGCAAGGAGGCGTTCCCGCTCTCCGGCGAGTCGGGCATCGGCGACATCCGCGACCTCATCGCGGCCGACAGGCTGCCGCCCCCGGCGGCGACGCGCGGCGCCGTGACCACGAAGAACATCGTGGCCGACTACATCAAGCACGTGCTGTCCTTCGTCGACCTCCCGGTGCTCAAGCCCTTCAATGTCGTGCTCGACGCCGGCAACGGGATCGCCGGCATGGTCGCGCCGCTCCTCTTCGAGCACGTGCCGACCAGGTCGCTGACGACGCTCTGCTTCGAGGTGGACGGCACGTTTCCGAACCACGAGGCGAATCCCCTGATCGAGGAGAACCGCCGCGACATCACCGAACGGGTGATCGCCGACAAGGCCGACATCGGGATCGCGTGGGACGGGGACGCGGATCGGTGCTTCTTTCTGGACGGCGCCGGCGAGTTCGTCGCCGGCGACTTCATCACGGCGCTGCTCGCCGAGGCGTTCCTCATCAAGAGCCCCGGCCAGAAGATCGTGTACGACGTGCGCGCGAGCTACGCGGTGAAGGACACCGCGGCGAAGTACGGCAGCGAGGCGCTCATGAACCGCGTCGGCCACGCGTTCTTCAAGCGCCGCATGCGCGAAGAGAACGCGATCTTCGGCGGCGAGGTCACCGGCCA
>JANOJK010000165.1:0-3664 GCA_031408165.1 Acidobacteriota bacterium
GGGGAGGCCGATGTCGCAGACGATGGCGTCTGGAGCGGCGCCGGAGGCGATGGCCAGGTCCAGCGCGGACAGCGCGGCCCGCGTGGAATCGGCTTCGACCACCTCCCCGCCGTGACCCCGCAATGCCCTCGCCAGGATCTCACGCGCGTCCGTGTCGTTTTCGACGAGCAGCACGCGGATGCCGGCCAGATCCGGTGCGTTGGCCGCATGGACGGACCCGGGCGCGGCGGCGAGCGCGATTTCGTTCCTCTCGGGAAAAGTCACGCGGAAACAGCTGCCCGTACCGACCTGGCTCGTCGCGCTCACCTGCCCGCCGTGCAGTTCCGCGAGCTGCCGCACGAGCGACAATCCGAGGCCCAGACCGCCGTGCCGCCGGCTCGCGGACGAGTCGGCCTGCCGGAACCGCTCGAACATCAGCGGGAGGAACTCCGGCGGGATTCCGCGTCCCGTGTCCTCCACGGTCAGCACCACGCTGCCCTTCTCGCGCGTGAGGCCGACCGTCACGCGGCCTCCGGCTTCGGTGAATTTTACGGCGTTCGACAGCAGGTTCCAGATGATCTGCTGGACCCGATCGGCATCCCCCATCATCCAGAGGGTGTCAACCTCGAACGCCCTGACGATCTCGATGCGGCGGACCGCGGCGGCGGGCGCCACGACGTCGATCGCGGCCAGCGCGATCGCCGCCAGATCGACCGGCTGCAGAGCGAGGCGGAGCTTGCCGCTCATGATCCGCGCCATGTCGAGCATGTCGTCGACCAGCCGCGTCTGGGCGAGTGCGTTCCGGTCGATGACCTCGAGCGCCCGGGTCACCATCGGGGGATCCACCTGGGACCCGAGCAGGATCTTCGTCCAGCCGAGGACCGCGTTGAGCGGCGTGCGGATCTCGTGAGACAGCGTGGCCAGGAACTCGTCCTTGACGCGCACGGCTTCCTCCGCGACGTTGCGCGCCGATTCCGATCGCTCGATCTGGCTGCGCAGCTCCCGCTCGCTGGCGACGCGGTCGCTGACGTCCTCGATGACGGTCACGGTGCCGACCACGACACCGCCGGCCTCGAGCGATGCGATGCGCGCGCTCTGCAGCGTCTCCCCCGCGCGACCGGCAATCAGGTATTTATGGAACCCGTGGGCGAGCAGCCGCGCTTCTCCCGTGAGTGCCGCGCGATAGTGCGGCTCGAACCCGCGCGTCACCAGGTCCGGACACACCTCGAACAGCGGCCGGCCCACCACGTCGGCGGCGGCCCGGCCGGTGTGGTGTTCGAGCCATCTGTTCCAGCTGCGAATCACCAGCTTACTGTCAGTGGTGAAGATGCCCTGGGCCGCGAGTTCGTCGAACCATCGGCGCATGGCGGCCGCGAGCAGATCCTCATGTGCGGTCCGCCCCCCGGTCACGTCGGTTCCCCCTCGTGCTCCCATCGCTCGACGGCCCGGATCAACCGATCGAGCGAGGCCACGCTGAGGACGATCACCAGGTAGACCGTCACCTCGGCGTCGCGCAGCTTGAAGCCGGCGTGCACGACGAGCGCGTAGCGCAGCCCTTCGTGGTTGACCATCAGGGATTGCAGCACCTGATTGAGCGTCTCGAGATTCAGATGCGGCACCGAGAACGACACCTGGACCTTCAGGATGTTGCCGAACGTGCCCAGGCAGGCGTTGAGCAGGATGTTGCCGACCTCGGTCAGCACCTCGCGTCCAGAGGCATCGACCGGCAGCGGCAGCGCCGGCTCGTTCGTCAGCAGCTCCTTGAGGCTGCCGGCCGCCGCGTGATCGAGGATCAGAAGCGCGTCGCCCGCCACAGGCCCCGAAAAAATCTGGTGGACGCTGGCCACCTGGTCGCTGAGGAACATCCGCAGCGTGCCGTCCAGCTCGCCGATCGGATGTACCGACACCTGCGGCACCTCGAGCAGCACGCGCTGGCCGGTCAGCTGGGAGAGCGCCGCCGCCGCCCGGCCGAACCCGATGTTCAGCAGCTCGACGAGCGCGTCATGCTGGGCCGCGGTCAGCTCCACGAGGTCCCTCCGTTCATCACGAGTGACACCGTCTCCACGACCTGGCCAGGAGCCGCGGGCTTGTTGATGAAGCCCGCCGCGCCCGCCGACTGCACCAGCTCACGCGAGGAGGTCTGCACATCGGCCGACACCACGATCACCCGCACCGCGGGATCCATCTCGCGCAGCCTGGCGAGCACGTCGAGGCCGTACATGCCCTTCATCACCAGGTCCAGCAGGACGACATCGGGCTTCTCCATCGCGAACTGTTCCAGCGCCGACAGGCCGTCCTGGGCTTCGACGACGGAGTATCCGGCGGCCTCGAGAAGGCGCCGGGTGCTGCGCCGGGCCAGCCCCGAATCGTCGACCAGCAGCACCTTGCCGTTCATACTTTCTCCATGATCGCCCGGGCCAGCCGCTCCAGCGGAACCGTATCGTCGCTCAGGCCGGCCTCGACGACGGAGCGCGGCATGCCGTACACGACGCAGCTTTCCTCGGACTCGGTAAGGATACTGCCACCTCGCGCCTTGATCCACGCCGCACCTTCCCGGCCGTCGCTCCCCATCCCCGTCATGACGACCCCCAGGACACGCGCGCCGAAGACGTCCGCCGCGGAATGAAACAGGACGTCGACCGATGGCCGATGGGGTGTGTCGAGCGGCCGGACGTCGAGCCGGGTCAGGACGCGCCCTCGCTCGGCCTTGAACGTCAGGTGGCGGCCGGCGGGCGCGAGAAATGCCGTGCCCGGAAGGACCTCCTCGCCCCCTCTGGCTTCCACCACGTGCAGGGGCGACATCTCGTTCAGTTTCTGCGCGTACATCTCGGTGTAGCCGAGGGGCATGTGCAGCACCATGGCCACGGGGACCGGGCAATCGGCGGGCAGCTGGGGGATGAGCACCTTGAGCGCCTGCGGCCCGCCGGTCGAGATGCCGATGACGACGATGTCGACGGGCCCTCGTGCGACACGCCGCGCAACGGCGCTACGCTCGAAGGGCGTGGGGGCCGCCGGTGCGCGCCTGGGCGCGAGCGCGGCCGCCTTGACCTTTTCCGCCAGCTCATCCGCGATCTCCATGAGCTTCTCGGTCGCGAGCGCGGTCGGCTTCTGCACGAAATCAATCGCGCCCGCGTCGAGCGCCGCGAGAACCTGCTCGCCCGACTCCGCCGCGATGCTGATGATGACGATCCCCACCGGGCGGCGCGCCATCTGCGTGCGCACGAAGGTGACGCCGTCCATGACGGGCATGTTGAGATCGCAGGTGACGACGTCGGGGTTGAGCGACGCGACGAGCTCGAGCGCTTCCTCGCCGTCGCGCGCGGTGCCCACGACTTCGATGAACGGACTGCGCTCGAGCATCTGCGTCACCACCTTCCGGACGTAGGCGGAGTCGTCGACCACGAGCACACGAACGATGTCAGGCATCAATCCCTTCCCGGTGATGGCGTTACCGCTTCACGTACACGAAGGCGCCGCCGAGCTCTTCGAGCTCGAACCGCGACGTCACCCGCAGGAGCGACTCCGAGGCGCCGACACACAGATACCCGGGCTCCGGCATCGCGCGCGCGAACTGCTCGACGACATGCCGGACGCGGGCCTCGGAAAAATAAATGAACACGTTCCGGCAGAAGAGGATCGGCACCCGCGCGCGCGCGGCCACCGCCTCGTCGTCGAGCAGGTTGAC
>JANOJK010000177.1:0-2284 GCA_031408165.1 Acidobacteriota bacterium
AATCCGAGGAGCTCGACCCGTGGCGGCGGGCTTCCGCCGAACGCCTGCGCCACGGCGATGAGCACGGCCACGATGGGGAAGTGCATCAGGCATGATACCGGAGCCCGACTGCACGTGTCCGCGGGCTTCGTCATTCGAGCGGCCCTGAGACATAATCGGCAGGGAAGCAGACTGTGCCTGACGAATCCACCCCCCGCCACGCTCAGTGGGACGCCTTCATCGACGCGCTCGATCGCGCGGGGCAGGCGGGCAGCGCCGCCGACGTGGAGCTGCCGGCGCTCGGCATCG
Organism: Acidobacteriota bacterium; assembly: GCA_031408165.1. Lineage (GTDB taxonomy): Bacteria > Acidobacteriota > Vicinamibacteria > Vicinamibacterales > 2-12-FULL-66-21 > JAICSD01. Next base: position 289 of record JANOJK010000177.1, read on the forward strand.
ACGTGCCGGCCGGAAAACATTTCGGCGAGCTGACGCGGGTGGACATCGAAACCCTGTCGCGGCTCGCCGGCAAGCTCGGGCGTCGCAGCGACGTGGTGACCGTGTTGTGGAAGGACATGCTCCGGAAGCAGAAGCTCCTGAAGCAGGCCGCGCAGGCGCCGCGCAAGCGGCGGGACCGCGCCGGCTCGTAGATCCCTCCTCGCCCTTCTGAGATTTGGTGAAGAGGTGGACAAGTCGCCGGGGCGGTATGCCGTCCACCGCGGGACTACGCCACCAGCCAGGAGATCATCGCGATCGCCGACGCCGGGCTCTCCGGGTCCTCGGTTTAGGCGCGCGGCGGCTGGTGACGGATGACGATCCGGCATGCGTGAGGCCGCCGCGCATCCCTGGTCACGCGCAGCACGCCGGGCCGCAACAGCTCGTCGCCTCGGGCTTCCGCGCGCGGACGAACGCGCTGGCGAAACGCCCCTCCACCTCGGACGCCAGTCGATCCACATCGACGCCGCTCTCGGTCAGGAACGCCCGCGCATCGTCCACCTGGTAGATCCGCCACGCCTCGACTTCGACATCCGCGAAGCCGGCGGCGCGCAGTTTCGCCGCGTACTCCTGTTCTTCGAGCGCGCCCGCGATGCAGCCGACCCACAGTTCCATGCTGCGCCGGATGTCGGGCGGGACGAGGCCGCGGACGACGACGTCCGAGACGGCGAACCGCCCGCCCGGCTTGAGTACCCGGAACGCCTCGCGCAGGACCGCGTCCTTGTCGCTCGACAGGTTGATGACGCAGTTCGAGATGATCACGTCCACGGAGTTGTCGGGCAGGGGGATCGCCTCGATGGTGCCCTTGAGGAACTCGACGTTGGTCGCGCCGGCTTTTCGCTGATTCTCGCGCGCGAGGGCGAGCATCTCGTCGGTCATGTCGAGGCCGTACGCCTTGCCGGTGGGGCCGACGCGTCTGGCCGACAGCAGGACGTCGATCCCGCCACCGGATCCGAGATCGAGCACGGTCTGGCCGGGCTCGAGCGCGAGCAGGGCCGTCGGATTGCCGCATCCGAGCGACGCCATCACCGCGTCAGCGGGAAGGCCGCTCTTCTCGGCGTCCGAATAAAGGTTGGATGAGATCGGGTCGCCGCAGCCGCAGGCCGTGGGGGGGCAACACCCGCCGTCCGCCGACGCCTTCGACACCCCGCTCGCGATCGCGCCGTACTTGTCTCGAACCGCCTGTTGTATGTCTGACATGTGCGCTCTCCAGTATCTGTGTAAACGAATATATAGGCAGTCTACCGGCCCCGTGATATATTTGTCAATGCAAATATATGGCGAAGCAACTACCGGAGATGGAAGCCTTCTTCAAGGCACTGGCGGACGCCACAAGGTTGCGGATCCTCGGGTTGCTGTTGACGGGCGAGGTCTGCGTCTGCGAGATCCACGAGACGTTGAAGATTCCGCAACCGAAGGCCTCGCGCCACCTGGCCTACCTCCGGCGGGCCGGCCTCGTCGAATCGCGGCGGGAGGGCCTCTGGATCCATTACCGCCTGGCCGCGCAGCCCGACCGGGTGCTCGAGGCCATCAGTCAGGCGGTCGCGCACGCCTTGACGCACGTGGACGTGGTGCGGCGCGACGCGGACCGGCTCACCAGGAAGACGGGGTGCTGCCTGCCTGTGCAAAGCCATTCGACCCTGCCGTGCTGTTCCACCCGTCCCGGTTGACGGACGTGCCCACCCAGGGACGAGGATGCCCGTGTGCGGTCACGATTTTCCTTCAGGCTCGCGGTTGCGGGGCTTGACCGTCATGGCCAGGATCGCCGCGGCGAGCTCTATGGGCTCGACGGGCTTGGGGACATGCGCCTGGAACCCCGCCGCGAGGACTCGCGCGCGATCCTCGGCGCGGGCGTAACCAGTCAGCGCGATCGCGGGAAGAAAGCCTCCGCGTTCCGTTTCACGCTCTCGCAGGTGCCGGATGAGCGCGTACCCGTCTTCATCAGGGAGGCCGAGATCGC
>JANOJK010000187.1:0-1576 GCA_031408165.1 Acidobacteriota bacterium
GCGTCCATACGAAGGGGGCGCCTTGGCGCTATCTCGACGAGACGCAGACTCACAAGGAAAAAACTGAGTAGCGCATGACTGGTATCACCCAACGACAGTATGCAGCTGACGGCGCTTCACGCCTCAGCTGATGCTGGGCGCTATCCAGACCGATGGTTGAGGAGTCGGAGAGCGGCGTGACGGCTGTCGATTTAACGATGCGGCGCGCGACGCTGGACGCGATCCCGATCGCGCCGCTCCTCGCGGCGCCACTGGCCGTCCGGGACGCCGTGGCTGAGGACGCGGCGGCGCTGGCGACTGCTTCGTTCCAGGTGCATGAGGACACGCCGGGCTCTGGGTGGGTGCGCTGGGTCGGTACTGATCCGGAGAGGCGTCGGGAAGGGTTTGCGCGCACGCTGGTGATTGGTGTCCTCGGTTTGGCGGCGCGTGCTGGGTGTCGTGACGTTCGGTTGGGTACGCGGACGGATCGGCTTGCGGCTATTCGGCTGTACCTGGAGTTGGGCTTCGAGGCGCTTGGTGCGATGGCGGTTCCGCGTGGGGAGGGTCGGGATGATGGCGTTTGAGCGCCGGCTGGCTAGCTCGCGGTTGCACGCGACGATCTCGCCCTGTTGCGTCGAAGCGTACATCGCGCTCTTGTAAGGGCGGTCTCGCGGGTGAACCGCTGGGTCGTTGGGCAGCGCGAAGCGGAGCCTTGCCTCTGGACACGCGGATGTGTCGGGACAATCGCAGCTGAAGGGGCGCAATGGCCATCCAGATCGACGACATCAAGATCCACTACATCCCGATCCGTGAAGCGAGGCAGATGTCGGGGTTGCGTATCGTCCTCGGGGCCTTCGCCATTCCGGGGCCGTGGCGCGAGGCGTGCAAGGGGGTCTACTACGCCAAAGGCCTCGACTACACGCCGGTTCGAAGCTCGAATGAGAACGCGTCTGACGCAATGATCGGGATGGGGGACAGCCAGAGCGAGCTCGTAGAATGGACGGCACAATCGAGCTCGCCGGTCGTCATCTGGAATGACGAGCGTCCGCGGTCGATGTGGAACGACCAGCTGTATCTCGCGGAGCGACTCAGTCCCGAGCCACGGTTGATTCCCGCCGACTCCGACGAGCGAATCCGCATGTTCGGGCTTGCCAACGAACTCCTGGGAGAAGGCGGGCTGGCGTACTGCAAGAGGCATTTCGTGACGTCGGGCCCGTTGGCGTCGTTGCCGGCGGACAGTCCCAACCGCGCGTTGTTCGCCTATCTCGGTGAGAAGTACGGCTACAGCGAGGAGAAGCTCGCGCGCGCGTCGTCCAGGATCGTGGGGATTCTCGAGGTCTTCGACGCGCAGCTGGCGGCTCAACGCGCGCGCGGCAGCCGCTATCTCGTGGGCGGGCAGCTCTCCGCGGTCGACATCTACTGGGCGACGACGTGCGGATTCGTCGACCCGATGCCCGAAGATCGTTGCCCCATGGCGACGGATTTCCGCCATCCGCACCTCTACGGCACGGTCAACGACGACATCGACCGCGCGCTCACGGCACGGCTGCGGGCGCACAGGGACTTCATCTATGAAACGCACCTGCAGCTTCCCATC
>JANOJK010000194.1:0-3423 GCA_031408165.1 Acidobacteriota bacterium
GATCGTGGAGCTCGGCGCGTTCATCGGCTTCAACATCGGTTATCACACGTTCTTCGGCACGCTGAAGTTCTACCCGATGTTCTCGCCCGATGGCCGGCTCGTCTCGCAAGAGGAATCCCGGCGCATATACGGCGAGGCGCCGGTGTCGCTCGCGGGCGCCAGGTGACGGCGGACCCGTTCAACGTTCCAGGTTTCAGGTTCAACGTTCCGGAACAGCGAACCAGTCCCTCAACCTTTGAACCTTAAACCTTGAACCTTGAACTTTGAACCTTCTTCTTGATGCACATCGCCCCGCTGCACACCGAAGAGATACGCGATCCGGAGCTGCTGGCGCTGATGGCGCGCGGGGCCTGGCAGGGTGTTGAAGAGTGACTCCACGAGACGACTAGTTCAGCAAGGCACGAAGCAGAACGACTATGTGTTGGTCTTCTGTGCCTTGGTGACTTTGTGTCTTCGGTTGCGCCAGGTTAACTCTGGCGACTCTTGCTGACTGAAAGGAGTCAGCCATGGGAATTGCTCGTTCAGCATGTAGCTCCGGTCCGGCGTCGGAGGGCGACTGACGACGCGAAACGGATCGGTCCGGCCGGGCGATGCAGCCGGGCGCACGATGGAGACATCGTCAGAGCGAAGACGCGAGCCCAGCGTTGTTGGCTCTCACGTTAATCCGTAATCCCTCCGGTCAATCTGCTCGGATTCTTCCAGTCATGAAATAGCTGATCGCTGAGCGCAGTCTGAGAAGCGCACTGTTGATCGAGAGAGAGAAAATGCGGGCGCTTGGCGGCGGTCGACGGAGCTCAGAGGCTGGCCTGTGGATGCCGCCGAGCGCCCCTCCGTCAAGAGGGGCCGCCACGCGGCGGTTGATCCCGAATGCCGCGCGCCCTGTGATAGAACGGCGGTCGCCATCCTCGGCGATGGCGAGGAGACGTGGGGACGCCACGGTTGGCCCCGTGCGTCCCCCGGCCGGTGCAGCTGCGTCACGCGTGCCCGCTCTCCGGCGAGGCCTATGTTGCGCGCAATGCCTGGCGTGACGCAAGTCTCGCCGCCTGTCCCCGCCATCCGCGCGGCGGCTGCGGCCTCGTGCGTCACGGCACGTATCCGCGGCGCACGCCCGTGGGGATGCGGATCGCGCGGTACTACTGTCCCAGGGCGCACGAGACCTTCAGCCTGCTGCCCGACTGTCTCGCCAGTCATTTTCCGAGAGCGCTCGACCCGATCGAGCATGTGGTGGCCACCGTCGAGGCCGCGCGGAGTGTGGAAGCCGCCGCCGACGTCCTGCGCCCCGACATCACGCTGCCCTCGGCCGTCCGCTGGGTGCGGCGGCGCCTGATGCCGATCCGGCGCGCCCTCCTCGCCGTCGTCACGCTGCTGCCGGACCTCTTCACGGGGGACGCCCGATTGGCGGCCGTGCGCCTCGCGCTCGCCACGCCGTCCGCGTTGGTGGCGCTACGGATCCACGCCGCGCCGCATCTCGCGACGCTCGCCACGCCGCTCGGATTCTGCCCCCGCTCCACCCGGCGAGACGCGCGGCGGGCGGCGGTCCCACACGACATGGGGGCAGACCGCGCCGGGCCATCGGGGTGAGGATCCCGCTCGCCGCGTTGGTGCGGCGAGGAGGACCCGATGCCGCCACGCGATCCCGCGACCCACGCCGACACCGTCGCCTTGTTTCGCTATGGGCTGATCGCCGATCTGCTCCATCTGCCGGCCGGCGACCGCTCGCTTCACCCGCGCTGGCGCGCGCCCGCCGCGCGCGAGCCCGACCACCCCGGCTCGCCGCGGCGCCGCCTCCCCGCCGAGACGCTGCGCGATTGGCTCTACACCTATCGGCGCGCCGGCTTCGACGGCCTCAAGCCCCGACCGCGCGCTGACCAGGGCCAGGCCCGCGCGCTGCCGCAAGCCGTCGCCGATCAGCTCTGCGCGCTCAAAGAGGCGCATCCGACCTACAGCGTCGCGATGATTATTGGCGCCGCCCGCGCGCAGGCGCGCGGGCCCGCCGACCGGCCGCTCGCGCCGGCGACCGTCCATCGCCTCCTCAGTCGCCACGGTCTGATGGCGCGCCCGAGCGATGCGCCCACGAGCAAAGACCGCCGGCGCTTCAGTTACGACGCGGCCAACGAGCTCTGGATGAGTGATGTCATGCACGGGCCGACGGTGCTCGACCCTGAGGACCGCCGGCGGCACAAGACGTACCTCATCGCGCTGCTCGACGATGCCACCCGGATGATTCCCTACGCGGCCTTCACGCGCAGCGAAACGGTCACGGCCTTCTTGCCCGTCTTCGAGCGCGCGCTGCTCCGCCGTGGAATTCCAAAGCGCCTCTACGTCGACAACGGATCGGCCTATCGCGCCCGCCACCTCGCGCTCGTGTGCGCCAAACTCGGCGTGACCCTGATCCACGCCCGACCCTTCGCGCCCCAAGGCAAAGGGAAACTCGAGCGATGGTTTCGCACCGTACGCTTACAGCTCCTGCCGACCCTCCTCGAGGCCGACACCCAGTCGCTCGACGCGCTCAATCAGCGGCTCTGGACGTGGATCGAGGACGAATATCTCGACACGCCGCATCGCGGCCTGCAGGACGCCACGCCCCGCGAGCAGTGGGCCCGCGCGGCCCATCACGTCACGCTACCCACGCAGGATCTCACCGCGCTCTTTCTCTTCGAAGAGAAGCGCAAGGTCCAGCAGGACCGCACCGTCAGTCTCCACAGCGTCGTCTTCGAGGTCGACGCCGCCCTCGTCGGCCAGACGGTGACGCTCCGCTACGACCCGGCGCGACTCACGCGCGGCGTCACCGTCGTCGTCCAGGGCCGCGTCGTCGGCACCGCGACCCGCGTCGATGCCTATGCCAACTGCTTCGTGCGCCGCGACCACGGCACGAAGCTCCTCACTCCCAGCACCGCCAGCGTCCCGCCGCCCGGATTACCGCTGCGGACACTCAACGAGGACTTTTGAGCATGTACCGCAAGCACTTCGCCCTCACGCGGCATCCCTTCGGCCAGGAGATCGCCGCCGACGACCTCTTCCCCTCCGCCAGCAGTCGCGAGCTCGACGTCCGCCTCGCGCATCTGCTCGACCTGCGCGGCATCGGCCTGGTCACCGGCGACAGCGGCAGCGGCAAGACCTGCGCCGCGCGCCGCGCGCCGCGTCCTCACCCAGCTCCAGACCGGCCTCTACCGCGTCGTCTACGGGTCGCTCTCCACGGGTAACGTCATGGACCTCTTCAAGACCATCTCCTGGGAGATGGGCCTCAGCGTCGAACGCTCCCGCGCCGCGCTCTACCGGCAGATCAAGAGTGAGGTGTCGCGCCTCTGCGGCGATGCCCGCACCCGGCCCATCCTCGTCGTCGACGAAGCGCACCACCTCCGCCCCGATGTCCTCGAGGATCTCCGCCTGCTCACCAACTATCAGATGGATGCCGAGCCGCGC
>JANOJK010000201.1:0-2264 GCA_031408165.1 Acidobacteriota bacterium
TAGTCCGCGCCCCCCTTCCCGTATTCCTTCAGACACAAGCAGAACGTTGCAATCGCGGGGCGCCCGTAACCTCGTGTGTCTGTTCGGGTCTGATGGGCTTGAAAAAAGCGGCACGGGCCGTGCTATGCCCCCTGACGATACTGCGGGAAGGGAGCGAATGGTTGCACTGAACACGATACTTGCACGGTTTGAACGAAAGCTGCGGAGTCTCAAGATCGCAAAAAGGCTGACCGCCGAGGCGCCCGCCGCGTTCAAGGAATTTGCCGATCAGGTCAACCGCCGGACCGGCGCAGAACGACGACGAACGGCCCGAGCAGGGGATGACCGTCGTCAGCGCCAACTGCCATATTGAAAGTGACTCACTTCCACGTCACTCGCCGAGTGAGAGGACCATCCAGCGTCGTGGTCGCGGTTACCCGGCCGAGTCGCAGAGCAGTGCCGATCGCCGACTCGTAAGCGGTGCTGTCCTATCCGCCGTATTCATAGTCCTTACGGAGGCATGGATTGATGAAATCTCGCTCGCTTGCTGCCCTGTGCGGGGCGCTCCTGGCGGCCGTGCTGGTGTCTCAGGCGCCCGGCCTGGCCCAGATGCGGAAGCCGACCGGCGTGTCGGCCATTACGGCCGCCGACATGAAGGAATGGCTGTCGTATATCGCATCCGACCAGCTTCAGGGACGCCAGGTCTACACCGAGGGTCTCGGGCTCGCCGCGGCCTACATTGCCGGCCATCTCGAGGACTGGGGCGTGAGGCCCGGCGGGGACGAGGGGTCGTACTTCCAGATAGTGAGAGTCCTCGGCGTGGACGTGAAACGCAATTCGAGCGTCACGGTGAGCGTCAAGGGCCAGACCAGGACGTTCAGGGACGGCGAAGGGGTCACGTTTCCGGCAAATGCGGGCGGCAAGCAGACGATCTCCGCCACCGCGGAGTTTGTCGGGTATGGCCTGAGCCTGCCGGACGCCGGCATCGTGGATTACAAGGGCCGGGACGTCAGCGGCAAGATCGCGATCTATCTGGGCGGGCGGGGCCCGTCGGCGCTGACGGCGGCGCAGAACCGCCTGCTGGGCGCGCGCGCCCGGAACGCCATTGAGCTGCAGCACGCGGCGGCCGCGATCGGTCCGGCGGGCGGCGGCTTCGGGCGCGGGGGACGCGGCGCGGCGGCGCCTCCGGTGGCCGCGGCGGCACCGTCAACGGCTCCGGCGGCTCCGGCCATTCCTGCGCAGCCGGCCGTCGGCGGACGCGGCGGGGCGAACGCAAGCCTCGGCGACTTCCAGACGGTGCAGCGGCTCGACAACAAGATCCCGCCGCAGATCACCGCAGGCGATGACTTCTTCACCTTCATCTTCAGCGCGTCCGGCCTCAGTTATGCGGACATCAAGGCGAAGGCGGACGCGCGCGAGCCGCTCCCCGTCGCGGCGTTGAAGGACGTCACGCTCACGATCAACGTCGATGCCGACTACACCGTCGTCCAGACGCGCCTCACGCGCAATGTGGTGGGCATCATCCCCGGCACGGACCCGAAGCTCAAGGACAGCTACGTGATGTTCGGCGCCCACTACGACCACGTCGGCTACCAGCAGACACCTCCGGGACAGGGGCGCGGCGCATTCGGCGGCGGCGGAGCAGCGGGGGCGCAGGCGGCGCCCGCGGCGGGCGGGTGCGTGGGCCAGGCGCGGGACACGCCGAAACCCGGCGACGTCATCAACAACGGCGCGGACGATGACGGGTCGGGCACGGTCGGAATCATGGGGATCGCAAAGGCGTTCGCGCAGGGCCCGAAACCGAAGCGATCGCTGCTGTTCGTGTGGCACGCCGGTGAGGAATCGGGCCTCCTCGGCTCGCGCTACATGGCGGACTATCCCGTCGTCCCGCTCGACAAGATCTCGGCGCATCTGAACATCGACATGATCGGACGGAACCGTTGCGACGATCCGAAGGAATCGAACACCGTATACGTCGTCGGCTCGGATCGGATCAGCACCGAGCTGCACGACGTCAACGAGGAGTCGAACAGCGGGCTCGAAAAGCCGATGAAGCTCGACTACGAGATGAACGATCCGGCGGATCCCGAGTCGATCTACACGCGCAGCGACCACTACAGCTACGCATCGCGGGGGATTCCGATCATCTTCTACACGACGGGGCTGCACAGGGACTATCACTACGTCACCGATGAAGTGAGCAGGATCGATGACCTGCTTGACGAGGTTGGCGTTGGTGGTGATGATCTGCGTGCCCTTGTTCAACGTCTCCGCCATCGCCATCC
>JANOJK010000223.1:0-2265 GCA_031408165.1 Acidobacteriota bacterium
GCTGCGCAACCGCCTGCGCGTGCTCGAGCAGCAGATCAACGCCACGGATCTTCCGGAGGACGCGAAGGTCAAGCTGCAGGGATACGTGACCGGCTGTTACGGGTCCCTCACCAGCTTCAACGTGCTCTTTGCCGAGGCGGACGACCAGTTTCGCGGCAGCGGGACCGAGTAGTCGGACGGCTACGGAAACAGCCACCCCGCCGTCCACCCGCTGGCGGTTCTCGTGTACAGCAACCGCTCGTGCAGGCGTCCAGGGCGGGCGTACCAGAATTCGATGCGGTCCGGGACGACCCTGAAACCACCCCAGGAGGGTGGGCGATCCACCGGCCGATTCGCAAATCTCGCTTCGACCTCGGCGTAGCGGGCTTCCAGGACGCCGCGCGCATCCATTTCCTGGCTCTGGTCCGACGCCCACGCGCCAATCTGGCTCTCGCGCGGCCGGCCCGCGAAGTAAGCGTCCGATTCCCCCGGGGCCACCCGTTCGACCCGGCCCTCGACCCGTATCTGTTCGTCGAGCGTCGGCCAGTATTGGCAGAGTGAACCGAGGGGGTTCCCGGCCAGCTCACGCGCTTTGCGGCTCTGGTAGCTGGTGTAGAACACGAATCCGCGCTGATCGACCTGCCTGAGCAGGACGATCCTGACGGATGACCGTCCCGCCCCGTCCGCCGTGCCCAGCGCGGCCGGCGCGGTATCGACCCCCTGCTGCCGCGCGCGCTCTGACGCGCTGAGATACAGTTCGATAGGGTCACTGTCGGCATTGCGCTCGGCCATTCCACGAATTTTCACATAATACCGACGGGCACGGAAGGTGCAGCGTGAGCCCGGTCGGCAAGGAGGTTCCATGTTCCGGACACTGTTCAGGCTCGTCGTCCTTCTCGTGCTCCTGGTTGGGGTCGGCGCGTTCTTCGTCGGGTGGTGGGGCAACGGACGCACACCTGCCGGCGGTCGTGCGGATCCCGCAGTCGGCACCACGGGCCGCGTCGATACCGGGAAAGCCAAGGAGGTGGGTGCGGAGATCGGCGCGCGGACGGCCGACGCGGCGAACAAGGCCGGCGCGGTGCTCTCTGACGGCGCGCTGACCGCGAAGATCAAGTCGAAGATGGCGCTCGACGATCTCGTCAAGGCGCGCACGATCGACGTGACGACGACCAATCACGTCGTGACCCTCGCGGGCACCGTGACGTCGGCAGGCGAGCGCGACCGCGCGGTGCGGCTGGCGAAAGAAACGGCTGGTGTGACGGAGGTCGTCGATCGGCTGACCGTAGCGCGCTGACGCTAGCGCCGGCGCGTGACGACGATTTCGTCCGGTCGAGCCAGGCCCAGCGTCCGCCGGGCTTCGGTTTCAATCGTTGACGGGTCGCTGCGCAACGCCTCGGCACGAGCCCTGAGCCGCGCGTTCTCGGCGCGCAGCGCCGAGATGTCAGACGCCAGCGTTCGCGCGCGCTCGCGGGTCCGGAGCATCGCGGAGATACCCTGGTCGCCGGCGGCGACGCCGAAGAGCATGACCGCGATTCCGACGGCGACAACGCGATTCATCCGCGTACGAAAATACCAGAACGCGCTCAAAAGTACAACAGCGATCTGAGGCCGCGGACCACCCGAAACACGAAGAACAGGTCGGGAGCGACAGCGCTAATCCCCCTTCAGGCCTTCGACCGGCGCCACCCGCGCCGCGCGGCGCGCCGGCGCCAGGCACGCCAGCCCCGCGGCGGCCAGCAGCAGGCCGCCGGTCGCGGCGGCCGCCACCACGTCGGTCACCTGCGTCTCGAACAGGACCGCCTGCAGCACCCCGCGCGAGAGCTGCGCCACGAACAGTCCGACGACGATGCCCGCCAGCGCCAGCCCGAGTCCTTGCGTCGTCACCAGGCGCGCGAGGGCGCCGGGCTGCGCACCGAGCGCGAGCCGGATCGCAAGTTCGCGACGCCGGTCGTTGACCACACACGCCAGCAGTCCGTAGACACCCACGGCGGCGAGCGTCCCCGTCAGGATGCCGAATGCGACCAGGACCGACATCAGCAGCAGCGGCGCCGCCGTGCGCGCGCGCAGACGTTCTTCCATCGTCTGCACGTTGCTGAGGGGCAGCGCCGGATCGAGTGCGCGGAGCGCGGTGCGCATGGCCGTCGTGACGGCCGCGGCATCGGCACCGCGTGCGACGAGCGTCACCGGCCGGTACGGAAACTGGCGGATGGTGTGGTACACGACGGGCTCGCCAGCCTGCCCGAGCGGCGCCTGGTGGATGTCGGCCATCACGCCGACGATGCGGAA
>JANOJK010000244.1:0-1739 GCA_031408165.1 Acidobacteriota bacterium
GGGAGCCACGTCGCGAACAGCGCCGCCATCGCGAGGACGGCCGGGGCCACCGTGAACACCACCGGATCGAGCGGCTTGACGTCGTACAGCAGGCTGCTCAGCGCGAAGCCCAGCGCCGCCGCCAGGGGCAGGCCGAGCGCGACACCGGCGGCGGCCAGCGCCGCGCCTTCCTTGAGCATCATCGAGAGCACGTCGCCCGGCCGCGCCCCGAGCGCCATGCGGATACCGATCTCGCGCGTGCGCTGCGACACGATGTAGGACTTCACGCCGTAGAGCCCGACGACGGCGAGCAGGAGCGCGAGCACCCCGAAGATCAGGAACAGGCGCCCCCCGGCGCGGACGACCCACAGCTGCAGGCTCCCGTCGTGAAACGCCGACATCGTCGTCGCCTGCAGCACCGGCAGCTTGGGATCGTACGCCCGCATCTCGCGGCGGATCGCGGCGAGCAGGCCCGCTTCCGATCCCGCGCGCGCGGCGCGGACGTGCAGGAACATGTTCCCCCGATAATGGCGGCCCCACGGTTCGTAGAACGCCGGGCCCGATTCGCGATCGAACAGGCCGTCGCGGATCGGCGCGGCGATGCCGACGATCTCCATCGGCTGCCCGTCGTTCCTGGTGGTCTCGCCCGGCCGCGAGGAATAGCGAATCATCTGGCCGATCGGATCGTCGGCGCCGAACAGTTGCCGCGCGAGACGCTCGTCGACAATCGTGACCCGCGGCGCCGTGGCGGACGACTCTTCAGCGAGCGTGAACTCCCGGCCGCGGACCATCGGCAGGTTCAGCGCCTGGAAGTAGTCGCTGCCGATGATGCGGTAGGTGGCATTCGATCGGGCCGCCTGATCCGGCCGCGCCGGTCCGCCGACGCGCTCCACCGCGTGGTCTTCATGGAAATCGCCGAACGGCACCGCCCCCGCCATGCCGGCGGCGGCGACGCCCGGCAGCGCGCGGATGCGCGAGAGTACTTCGCGATAACTGGCCCGGCCGCGCGTTTCGTCGTATTGCACCAGCGCAGGATCGGTGGCGACGAGCAACTGCCGGTCATAGCTGAAGCCGGGGTTCGCCGCCGCCGCCTTCAGCGCGCCGCGTGCGAAGAGGCCGCCCGCCGCGAGCAGCATCAGCGACAACGCGATCTGGCCGACGACCATCACGTTGCGGGCGGAGAAGCGCCGGCCCAGGACCGGCGACCCGTGTGGGGCAAGTCCCTTCAGGTCCGCGACTAGGTCGGTCTTCGACAGCTTCAGCGCGGGCCCGAGGCCCGCCATCACCGTCGCGATCACGGCGAACGCGGTCGTCGCCGCCATCACCATGAGGTCGGGCTTCGGCTCGAACGCGATCGTGAGCGGCATCACCGCCGCGAGCGAGCGCGCGAGCGCCGCGATGCTCCAGGACGCGAGCAGCAGACCGCCCGCCGCGCCGGCGAGGGCGAGCAGCAGCCCCTCGGTCAGCAACTGCCGGACGATCCGCGCGCGCGCGCCGCCGACCGCGAGCCGGATCGCAATCTCCTTGCGCCGCGAGGACCCGCGCGCGAGCAGCATGTTCGCGATGTTCAGGCAGGCGATGAGCAGGACGACGCCCGAATGCCCCATCAGGAACGCCGCCGCGCCGGCCGGGCCGGCGTCCGACGATGGTGAGGTGTTGATCCCCAGCCGCGGAGGCGGAGTGACCGTCAGCAGCTGGTCCGTGTTCTCGGCCGGATACGCGCGCTCGAGCTGCCGCGACAACCCCTCGAGCCGCGGCGC
>JANOJK010000254.1:0-2369 GCA_031408165.1 Acidobacteriota bacterium
CGTGGGCACGAGCCCGGTCCGCCCGGCGAGACCGTCCAGGGTCATCGTCGGCACCAGGACGGCGTCGGGCCGCGACACGTCCGGCTTCACCATCATGTGCCACGCGCCCGCACCGCCCGTGAGGAGCAGCGCGTGCCCCTCGGCGTCCGCCAGCGCGGCGCAGAAGCGCTCCACGCGCGTCCCGGCCCCGGCGAGGCGCATGTTCTCATCGAAGACTTCCAGCGCCGAGAGCGAAGGGTCCACGGCGACGACGCGCGCCGTACCGCGGCTCCAGTGGAGCGCCGCGAGCCCGAACAGCCCGAAGTGCGCCCCGATATCGAACAGGACCATGCGTTCGCCGCACGCGGCGATGAAGCCGTCCAGCTCTTCGCGCAGCTCGGGTTGATCGCGCTCGAAGGCAAACGCCTCGACCGCCGCCGGGTGGCATCGCAGTTCCCAGTCGTCGCGCATGCGGAGCCGGGCCGTACGCCCCATGCGTGCGGTCACCGCATCAGCGAACCACCGGGCCGACTGCATCGGGTGCAGCCCCCAGAGGCGGAGCGACCGGGGCACGGCGTGCCGGAGGAGGTCGCGGACGATCACAGGATCTCCTGGACCTGAACGAGCCATCCGGACGGGGACACCACCAGAATGTACCACCGGGATGGAACTTTGCCCCGTCCCCAGCCGTTCCAGCCCTGTATGGATTCATTCTGGCAGGACGTCCGCCTCGGCGTTCGCACGCTGCTGAAGGCTCCGCTGTTCACCTTGACGGTGGTCCTCACGCTGGGGCTGGGCATCGGCGCGAATGCGGCGGTCTTCACGATCGTCAACCGCCTCCTGCTGAAGCCCCTGCCGGTCCGGGACGCGGCCGGGCTGCACGTGCTCGCCGTCCACCACGAGGGCAACGACGACCCGCACAACGTGTCGTGGCTCGATTATCTCGATTACCGGGACCGGAGCGGCGCATTCGAGGAGCTCGCCGCGTACAACGTCAACTTCGTCGGCTTGAGCGCCGGCAACCGTGCGGAGCGCATCACGGTCAGCTACGTCACCAGCAATTACTTCTCGATGCTCGGCGTGCCGCCGGGGCTCGGCCGGGTGCTGCAGCCCGGCGACGCCGTCCAGCCAGGCGCATCCCCGCTCGTGGTGCTCGGGCATGCCTACTGGAAGAAGCGATTCAACAGCGACCCGTCCCTCGTCGGCCGCGGCGTAATCGTCAACGGCAAGCCGTTCACCGTGGCAGGGGTCGTCCCGTCATGGTTCGAAGGGGTGTACGCGCTCGTCGAGTTCGACGCCTATCTCCCGCTCTCGATGCTCCCTGACGAGGAGTACAAGATGATGACGACGAAGCGGGACGATCATTCGCTGCACGTCATCGGCAGGTTGAAACCGGGGCTCGGCCGCACGCAGGCGCAGGCCGCGGTGAACGTGCTCGCGACGCAGCTCGAGACGCAGTACCCCGAATCCAACAAGACCGTGCGCGCCCGCGTGATTCCGGAGCGGCTGGCCCGGCCGGAGGCGAACAGCGCGGACCAGACGCCGGTCGTCGCCGGCGTGTTCCTGGTCCTCGTCGGCCTGGTGCTGCTCGTCGCCTGCGTGAACGTGATCAACCTGATCATGGTCCGCGCCACCGTACGCCAGCGTGAGATCGCGGTGCGCGCCGCCCTCGGCGCGGCGCGCATCCGTCTGATCAGGCAGATGCTCACCGAGAGCGTGCTGCTCGCGCTGCTCGGCGGGGTCGCCGGAGCGGCGGTCGGTCGCATCTGCGCATTTCTCATCGGGCGCATCCAATTGCCGGGGGACTTGCCGTTCCGGTTCGATCTGCAGTTCGACTGGCGTGTCTTCGGCTACATCGCCGCAGTGGCGCTCGGCTCGGGCATCGGCGTCGGGCTGCTCCCGGCGCTGCGCGCGTCGAGGGCGGATCTCAACTCGGTGCTGCGCGAAGGGGGCCGCGGAACCTCGGATGGCGGCCGACAGCGGGCGCGGAGCGTGCTCGTGGTCGCGCAGGTCGCAGTCTCGCTGGTGCTGCTCATCGCGGCGGGGCTGTTCGTCCGCAGCGTGCGGAGCGCGGAGTCGATCGACCTTGGCTTCGATCCCACGCACGTGCTCAATGCCACGACGGATGTCGCGCAGCAGGGCTACGACGAAACGCGCGGACGCGCCTTCTACGACGAGCTCCTCCGGCGCGCCAAGCAGATTCCCGGCGTCCAAGCCGCCAGCCTCGCCTATTCGGTGCCGCTCGGCTACTACAACACCTCCGCCTTCCTGGAGATCGAGGGACAGCCGCCATCCACGAAGGCCCGCCGCCCGGTGGCCGGCTACAACGCCGTCTCGCCGGAGTACATGCAGACCATCAGGCCGCGGCTCCTGAAAGGCCGCTTTCTGTC
>JANOJK010000259.1:0-7911 GCA_031408165.1 Acidobacteriota bacterium
GGGCGATCGCGCGTGACCGGCGCGCTCACCGGCGCCTCGCTTTCGCCGGGAGTCGCAGCGTGAACGTGGAGCCCTGTCCCTCGGTGCTCTGGAGCTCGATCGTGCCGCCCAGGATGTGGGCGAGCCGGCGGCAGATCGACAAGCCGAGGCCGGTGCCGCCGTACCCGCGGGCCGGCGATGAATCGAGCTGGCGGAAATCTTCGAACACTTTCACCTGGTCATCCGTGGGAATGCCGACACCCGTATCCTTGACGGCGATCGCTACCTGCTTCCCGCGCGTGTCGTACGACGCCGTCATCGTCACCGACCCGGCGGGCGTGAACTTGAGTGCGTTACTGAGCAGGTTCAGGACGATCTGCTTGACCTTCTGCCGGTCCGATCGCAGCGACGGCACCGCGCCACGCACTCTGGTCGAGACGGCCAGGTTCGAGCGCTTGATGATCGGCTCGAGCTCGGACTGGACTTCTTCGAACAGCTCGCCGATGCCGAACGTCGTGGCGTTGAGCGGCATCCGCCCGGCCTCGATGCGGGTGATGTCGAGAATGTCGTTGATCAGGGCGAGCAGGTGGCGCGCGTTCGAGTCGATGCGCGAGAGGCTCTTGCGCTGCGGATCGGTCACGGGGCCGGTGACGTTGTTCAGCAGCATGTGCGTGTAGCCCAGGATCGCGTTGAGCGGCGTCCTGAACTCGTGCGACATGTTGGCCAGGAACTGCGACTTGAGCGCCGACGCCTGCTCGAGCGCGATGTGCTGCCGCCTGAGCAGCTCGTTCTGCTCCGCCAGTTCGGCCGTCGCCTCCTGCACCTTGCGTTCCAGTTCGACCGACGCCTGCTTCAACTGCTCGTACAGGCGGGCCTTCTCGATCGCCTCGGTCAGGTCGTGCAGGATCGTCACGACCCACATCAACTCGCCCTGCTCCGACAGGATCGTTCCCGCGACCGCCTCGACCGGCAGCGGACGGCCCGTCAGCGGATCGCCGAGCTGGATCTCCCCCCGGTAGCGCTGCTCGCCGGATCGCGTCAGCACGTTCGAGACAAACGAGGTGAGGTTCGCGCCGTTCGCGCGCACCCGCCGCAGCGCCGTCTCGTCCTCGATTCTTGGTGCGTTGAACAGCCGCTCGGCCGGCGTGTTCATCAGCACGATGTCCCCTTCCTGGTCCGTGACCAGGATCGGATCCGCGACGGAGTCGATGATGAGATCGAGACGGTGCCGTTCGTCGCGGACCTCCGCCTGCGCGACGCGCAGCGTCCGGTAGCTCTCCTCGATCTCCTCTTTCGCGCGCGCGAGGTCGGTGACGTTGCGGAGAATGGAGACGACGTAGGTGCCCTGGCGCTCGTCCTTGGCGCGCGAACTGAGCAGCTCGAACAGAAGATCCGATCCCTCGAGCGGATCGACCAGCAGCAGCTCCCGGCGCGCCATCTCGGTCATGCCGACCGCGCTCGTCGACAGCGCCGCGGAGAAGAGCATGTTGTTCAGGGCGGCGGCGCGGCGCCAGCCTTCGCTGGCTTCCTCGGGCGCCGCAAACAGCTTCTCCGCGTGACTGTTCGCGATGATCAGCTTGCCTTCCGTGTCGGTCAGCAGGATCGGGTCGGTGACGGCGTTGATGATGCTGTACAGCAGCATCCGCTCCTGCCCGAACCGGGTCTCCGCCAGCAGCTGCCGGCCGAGCAGGCGCGAGACGTGCTTCCCGAGCGTCCGGCCCAGCCAGAGCGTTTCGGCATCGAGTGCCGGGCCGACGCCGCTGACGAGCAGAAGGCCGTGGCCCGGCCCGGTCGGCTCCGAGCGCAGCGGAATGGCGTGGAAGCTCTTCGCCTGCAGCGGGCCCCGATGGTGGCGGGGGAGCGACTCGATGTAAAGGGAGACCGGGCTGCCGAGCGCCTGGACCAGCGGATGACTCATCTCGTCGCGATTGAGCGCGAAGTCCATGATCGCGCCGCTGGGGATGCCGTGTTCCGCGACCAGCAGCATCTCGTTCGACACCGCCTCCGGCACGAGCACCGCCGCCTCGCTGAGCGTCGTATGCGCGACCAGCCAGTCGACCCCGCGGCGCGCGGATTCCTGGACGTCGATGCTCGTCAGCAGGAACTCGACAAAGGCGAGCTTCGCGTCCGAATCGACGGTCTGGACCGGCGCCAGCGGCGCGGCGACACGTGCCACGTGATGTTAACCCTCGGACGAGGACCGCCGTCGCGGGACGCGAGCGGCCTTCCGGCTCGCGGCGGCAAGCTCCGCGCGCGCGCTCCGTTTCGACGCCACGGCAAGATCCGCGCGCGCGCTTCGTTTCGACGCCGCGGCAAGATCCGCGCGCGCGTTCTTCCTCGTCGCGGCCGCGAGCTCCGCGCGCAGCGCCGCGTTCTCGCCGACGAGATCCTGGTGCGATGGCAGCTCCGCCGCGGGACGCGATATCGGCGACACCTGGCCGACCGCCTCGGAGTACTTCAGGTAGGTGTCGATCGAGGCGACCACGACGCGCGCTTCGACGGTGATCAGATCGATGCCGACGAGCGAGACCCGGACCCACGCGTCGATGACGATGCCCTTGTCGAGGACACGGTCCAGAACGTCGATGAGACTTGTGCCGCCCGGGGCGCGTTCAACTGCCATCTTCTGTGCCTCCGATTGCCAGGTGAATCACCGCCGCCGGCGGGCGGCGCGCACTCGTTTGGGGCTCCGCGCGACCGTCAGCGCCTCCACGCGTTGCGCCAGCTGCCGGATCTCCGCCCGCAGGTTTTCCGTGTCGTTCAGCGCCGCCTTGGCGGCGCCCGGCGACAGGTCGCGATCGTAGCGCCACCAGTCCAGCCCGATTTCCTGGGCCTTGTCGAGGGAACAGACCAGCAGCCTGATCCGGATGGTCAGCAGCTCGACTTCGGCGAGCGATACCTTGATGTCGCCTGCGATGACGAGCCCCTTGTCGAGGACCCGGTCGAGAACGTCCACCAGTCCGGTGGCGCGATGGGATCCCGGGAGCTCCAGAGCCATGAATTTGCGACTATATCCTGTGGTTACAAGACAGACAACAGCGCGGGCAGCGACTGCACACGAAATTGCTGCTGAGCTGGCCTGCCAAAATCAGCGGAGTTCGCGCTTCAAAATTTTCCCCGTCGCGCTCGTCGGCAGCGAGTCCCGGAACTCGATGATACGCGGGTACTTGAAAGCGGCCATCTGCCCGCGCCCCCACTCCACGAGCTCCCCATCCGTGACTGTCGCGCCGGCGCGGCGGAACACCACCGCCTTGATCTCTTCCCCCAGGCGAGGGTCCGGCAGCCCGATCACGGCAACCTGAGCCACGGCCGGGTGCGTCATCAGGACCTCCTCGATCTCGCGCGGATACACGTTGAAGCCGCCCCGCAGGATCATGTCCTTCTTGCGATCGACGATGGACAGGTACCCTTCCGTATCGAATTGCCCGATGTCGCCGGTGCGAAACCAGGCCCCGCGCATGGCCTCGGCCGTCGCCTCGGGGCGGTCGTAATACCCCTTCATCACGTTGGGCCCGCGGACGATGACCTCCCCCCGCTCACCCGGGGGGAGCGCGTTGTCGTGCTCATCCACGCAGCGCACCTGCACGCCAAACACGGGCAGGCCGACCGTGCCAGGCTTCGAGGGACGCTGGAGCTGGTTGAACGCCACGACGGGGGCGGTCTCGGACAGCCCGTAACCCTCCAGGATCCGCACGGTGAAGGCCTGCTCGAACGCGCGGAGCAGCTCGACGGGCATCGGCGCACCGCCCGAGGCGCAGACCCGTAATGACGCCGCCACCTTGCTGACGTCGGCCCCCGACGCGCGCGCATGATCCAGCAGCGCCCAGTACATGGTCGGCACCCCGATCCAGAGCCCCACCTGTTCGCGCGAGAACAGCTCGAGCACGACGGCGGGATCGAACCGTGGGAGGAGGACGAGGCGGAATCCGCCGTAGAGGCCGGCGTTCATCTGCGCCGTCTGCGCGGTGGAGTGAAACAGCGGGAGCGTAATGAGGGTGACGTTCTGTCCGGTCCCGGTGTCAAACGCCGGCCTGAACATGTCGTGGCACGTCACGGCGTTGCTCACCATGTTGGCGTGCGTGAGCTCCGCCCCCTTGGCGTGTCCCGTCGTGCCGGAGGTGTAGAGGATGACGGCCGTGTCGTGCGGCTCCCGGCGCGGCTGGCGGAACCCCGCGGCGTCGCGCATGAACGACGCGGCGTCCCCGGGAAACACGAAGACGTGGCGGAGCCCGGTCTGCGCCGCCGCTTCGCGGCACATGGCGCCGATTGGGAGCTCGGCTGTGCCCTCGAACGCGAGCACGGCCTTGGCGTGGCTGTCCTCGAGGTGATAGGCGATCTCGCGGGGCTTGAGCAGCACGTTCAGCGGCACGACCGCCGCCCCGGCCTTCAGGATGCCGAAATAGGCGACGGGGAACCACGGGATGTTCGGGCACGAGAGGGCAACATGCTCACCGGCGCGGATGCCGATCGCCTGGAGCCCCGCCGCGACCTGCGTCGCTTGCCCGTTCAGCTCCGCGTAGGTGAGCTGCTGTGTGCCGAACGTCATCGCCACACGATCCGGCGTGAGGCGCGCGGAGTGCTCGAGGACCGACGCGAGGTTCAGACTGGCCATGCTGCTCTCACTTCGTCTCCCCGCCCCAATCGGCGTGCACGAACCCCGGACGCTCCACGCGTTCGAACTTGTGCGCGCCGAAGGCGTCGCGCTGCGCCTGGGTGAGGTGCTGCGGCAGGCGCGCGGTGCGGTAGCTGTCGAAGTACGACAGGCTCGCGCCCATCGACGGCACCGGGATGCCGGCCGCGCAGGCGGCCGATACGACGCGGCGCCACCCCGGGGCGGCGCTCTGCAACTCCCGCGCGATAGCCGGATCCACGAGCAGGTTCATCAGCGCGGGGTTCGCCGTGAACGCGTGACGAACCGGATCGAGCAGCCGTGCGCGAATGATGCAGCCGCCCTTCCAGATGCGCGCCATCTCCGCGAGGTTGATGTTCCAGCCGTACTTCGCGGACCCGGCGGCGATGAGCGCCATCCCCTGCGCATAGCTGCAGACCCGCGCCGCGTGGATGGCGTCCTGCAGGGCGCTCGTCCACGCCTCGCGGGCCGATCCCGCGAAGGGGGTCGCCGTGTCCGAGGGCGCCAGGATGCGGCTGGCCGCCACGCGCTCGCCCTTCAGGCTGGACAGCACGCGCGCGTCGATCGCCGCACCGATGGTCGGAATCGCGACGGCGAGATCCAGGGCCACCTGTGCGGTCCACTTGCCCGTCCCCTTCTGCCCCGCCTTGTCCTCGATGACGTCCACGAGCGGCTGGCGCGTCTCGGTGTCGACGACGCGGCAGACCTGGGCGGTCAGTTCGATGAGAAATGATTCGAGCGGACCGCGGTTCCACGCCTCGAAGACCTCGCCGGCTTCCGGCGTGCTCAGCCCGAGCCCCCGGTGCAGCACGTCGTAGGCCTCGGCGATGATCTGCATGTCGCCGTACTCGATGCCGTTGTGCACCATCTTGACGAAGTGGCCGGCCCCGTCGGGTCCGACGTGCGTGACGCAGGGGCCTGCCTCCGTCTTCGCGGCGATGGCTTCGAGCACGTCCTTGATGCGCGCCCACGCCTCGTCCGATCCACCCGGCATGATCGAGGGGCCCAGGCGCGCTCCCTCTTCACCGCCCGAGACGCCGCAGCCCACGAAGTGCAGGCGCTGCTCCCGCAGGGCCGCTTCGCGGCGCCGGGTGTCGTCGAAGTACGAATTGCCGCCGTCGATGAGGACGTCACCCGGATCGAGGAGGGGCGAGAGCTTCCGGATCATTTCGTCGACCGGCGCTCCGGCGGGGATCATCATCACGATCCGGCGCGGGCGGTCGAGCGCGGCGACGAGCGCGTCCAGCGTTTTCGCGCCGGCGAACCGCGCCGTGGCGTGGTCCCGGAGAAACGCGTCCGTCCACTCCGTCTCGAGGTTCCACACCGCCACCGGGAAGCCGTGCTCCTCGATGTTCAGCGCGAGGTTGCGTCCCATGGTGCCCAGCCCGATGACGCCGAACGTACTCCCACTCATGCCGTTATCTCCCGCGCCGCCACGAGCGCCTGCTCGAAGGCCGGATCGCGCGTCCGCACACCGAGTTCCTCGCCGATCAAAGAGGCCAGCGTCCCGTTGCCGAGGGGGACGATGCGCGCCGTGGCCTCGGCGCCGTCGACACGGGCTTCGAGACAGGACGCTCCGGGCCGCACGCCGAGTGAGAGGCTCAGCCCCGCGCCGACCAACGCAACGGTGACGAGGGGCGTCGGCAGATCGCTCGTGACGCGGCGAATCTCGAGGCGCACGGCCGACGACCAGTGCAGCCGCGACTGGAGCCAGCCGGCGAACAGCCGCGCCGCGAACACGTCCGTCGTCTCGATCGTCAGGGACTGCAGGGCGGCCGCCGCCTGCCGCACGTGGGCCAGATCGAAGAGGTGCGCGACGGCCGCGCGCCAGCGCGTCAGGCGCGTCCAGCGGAGGTCGGTGAGCGCGGTGCGCTCGAAAAACGTATCCGCGCGCGCCCACACCGCGTCCGGCTCTTCGACGTCGAGCACGAGACGGTCGGCCAGCGTCGCGAGGCCGTCCAGCGCTTCGACGGAGCCGCCGCGCCACCAGACCACAGCCGGCAGGCTCGACAGCCGGAGCGCCGCGACGGCGTTGTTCAGGTATCGCGGCGCCAGCCCGGAGATGGCGACCGCGCTCTCGGTGACGCGCGCCACCGGCGAGGTGTGCTCCCCCTCGGATATGAGGATGGCCCTGACGCCGCCCCATTCTCCGAGCTGTTCCAGCGCCTCGGCGGCGGGCACCAGCCGTTCCGGTTTGCCGATGACGATCACCGTCGCGGTCAGCGCGCGTGCCGGGCCGCGCTTCGGGAGCCCCTCCCTCACGACGCGCGCCAGGGTGACCTCGATCTCGGCGAACGTGACGTCCCGCCCGCCGGGCAGCAGCCCCGCGATCGGCTTCTCGTGGCGGGCGCTCAGAGCGTCCTCCAGCGCCGGCCGTCGGCCGCCATCATCGCGTCCGCCTCGCGGGGGCCCCACTCGCCCGCTTCGTACGCCGGGATGGTCCTCGAGCCGGACGACTGCCAGGCCTCGTGAATCGGGGTGATCAGGCCCCAGGACGCTTCGACGAAATCGTGCCGCGCGAAGAGCGTCGGATCGCCGAGCATCGCGTCGAGCAGCAGCGTCTCGTAGGCCTCGGGCACCGGCATGCCGAAGGCGCTGCCGTAGCGGAAATTCATCATCACCGGCGCGAGCTGCATCCGGCTGCCGGGCAGCTTCGCCTCGAAGCGCACCGAGATGCCTTCATCGGGCTGCACGTTCACGATGAGCAGGTTCGACGCGATCGCCGTCGGGCTGATGCGCTTGAAGATGTGGAGCGGCGGACGCCGGAACTGGATGGCGATCTCGGTCGTGCGCTTCGGGAGCCGCTTGCCCGTGCGCAGGTAGAACGGCACACCGGCCCACCGCCAGCTGTCGAGCTGCAGGCGCAGCGCGACGTACGTTTCCGCCGTGGACGTGGGGCTGACGCCTTCCTCGTCGCGGTAGCCGGGCACCTCGGCGCCCGCTACCCAGCCGGGCGCGTACTGCGCGCGGACGACGTGACCGTCGTGTCCCTCGAGCACCGGCTGGATCGACGCCAGCACGTCGTGCTTCCGGTCCCGCACGTTCTCCGCGGAAAACGCGATCGGCGGCTCCATTGCGATCAGGGCGAGCACCTGCATCAGGTGATTCTGGACCATGTCGCGCAGAGCGCCTGCCCCTTCGTAGTAGCTCGCGCGGCGCTCGACGCCCACCGTCTCCGCCGCGGTGACCTGCACGTGATCGATGTAGCGGCGGTTCCACACCGGCTCGAACATCCCGTTGGCGAACCGGAAGACCAGGAGGTTCTGGACGGTTTCCTTGCCGAGGTAGTGGTCGATGCGGAA
>JANOJK010000289.1:0-8088 GCA_031408165.1 Acidobacteriota bacterium
CGCGCGGTCGCCGAATTGCCCTATGTCCCCGACCGGATCATCCCGGTTGTGTGTGACTTCACGCTGATGCTGGACCCCGGCATGCGCGAGACCCGCGTTCTCTCCGGCGAGGTCGGCGGCCGCTACGAGATCTATCTGCGCTACGCACCACGCTACCTGGTGGTGTCGGCTCGCGACGTGGTGCTCGACGTTCGACGGGAGGCCAAGGGCTGCGCGTGGTCGGAGATCGCCGAGCGTGTCCCGCCGCAATCCGGCGCCGTGCGCATGCCGCTGCTCCGTGGATCGTGGACGGTCGAGCCGATCGATACATCGCGCTCGCGTGTGACGTACCAGATCGCCGTGCGGCCTGGCGGAAGCATTCCGGGTTGGATGGTGCGCCGCGGCGCCGTCAATACCTTGCCCGAAGTGATCGGGCGCGTGGCGCGCTGTTTGTCGAGCCCGGAACGTCGCAACGGCCGTTGCCCGGAGCCTTCCTGACCCCGCGCGGTTTGGACGGGCTCCAAAAGGCTCCTTCCCTCGCCGGCCGGTGGTCGTGTTCAGTCACAGGGGCTGGACGAGGCTGTTCGCGGAAGACCGGACGGTGATTGGCCGGAGCCTGCTCGTGAACGGCGTCACCTGCGAGGTCGTCGGCGTCATGCCATCGGGGTTTCGCGGGCTGGGCATCGCTCCGCCGGATGACTGCGAATTCAATCGAACGAGCCGGCCAGCACGGCCTTGGCGCTGTAGAGATCCGCGAACGACCGCTTGAGCGCGGCGATCTTCGGCAGATCGTTGACGACGATGTAGGGATGCGACGGGTTGCGCTCGAGAAAGTCCTGGTGGTACGCCTCGGCGCGATAGAACTCGCGTCCTTCCTCGATGGTGGTCACGATCGGCGCGCCGAACACGCGCGCATCGTTCAACTGCTGAATGTAAGCCCTGGCGACGCGTGCCTGCTCCTCGTTGACCGGGAACACGGCCGATCGGTACTGCGGGCCTTCGTCCGGGCCCTGGCGATTGAGCTCGGTCGGTTCGTGCGCGACGGAAAAGAAGATCTGGAGCAGCCGTCCGTAGCTGATGGTGCGGGGATCGAACACAATGCGCACCGACTCGGCGTGCCTGGTGCGTCCGGCGCTGACCAGGTCGTAGTCCGCCGTCCGCTCGTCACCGCCGGCGTAACCGGAGACGGCACTCGTCACGCCCTTGACGTGCTGGTAGACGCCCTGGACACCCCAGAAGCAGCCTCCCGCAAGGATGGCGACCTCCGTGGACCGCGTGCCGGACTTCACGTCCACGACGGGCGCGGGAATGACGCGATCCGCATTGAGCGAAGACGCCGTGCCTCTCACGCACGCCGCCGCGGTGAACGCGATGACAACGGACAACACGAGACGGGTTCCCGGCAGGCGCGGCATCCTGCCATCATACCGGGATCAGGCGGTCGCGGCTTCCCCCGCGCCGCGCGGAATGAACAGCACCGTGAGAAACGCCAGCGTCGCGTAGCAGGCCATCATCAGGAACAGCGGGCGATACCCGCCGGCGAGATCGAAGAGAGCGCCGTTGAGCGGGTCACCAATGCCGCCGCCGAGCGCCATGCACAGGACGAACAGCGCGGTGAGCACGCCGCGCGACGCCGGCGGCACCGGCTCGACGAACAGGGGGTAGGCGTTGACCATGGGCAGCGTCCAGCAGGCGGCCGCGAGCGCCAGCAGCACCGTGGCGTGCGACAGCTGCGTGACCTGATCGAGCGCGATCAGCGAGATCGCCATCATCGCGAAGCCAAGCAGCATCGCGTTCCGCCGGCCGATGCGCACGCCGATGACCCCCGCGGGCAGCGCGCCGATGACGCCCCCCATCGCCCAGGCGATGAAGCCGGCGGTGACCTCCTGGGGCCCTACCCCGAACCGCTCGGTGCCGTGAAGCGCGAACCATGTCGTGAACGTCTGGAACGTGAGCTGCTGCAGAAACGTCGCGATGAAGATCACGCGCAGGCCCGGGTGGACGCCCCGGATCGCCGACCAGACGGCATCGACCAGCGAGCGATACGTTGCCTCGGCCGCCTGCGACTCCGAGGCGGCCGGCCTCGGCAAGGCCAACGCGAAGGCGGCGACGATCGCCAGCACGGTACCGGCGGCCACGAGAAACGCCGTGCGCATGCCGAGGATCTGCCCCAGCATCAGGAAGACGATCGCGCCGACACACATCTGGAACGTGACCGACGCATTGGCCAGCGAGCGATAGCGTGAGGGCACCAGGTCGGCCATCAACGCGTGGAACGGCGAGCGCTGGAGGTTGATCCCCGTGTAGAGCACGACCATTGCGCAGATGACGCCGCCGAGACCGAACGCGGGCGCCGCCGGGAACAGCGCCATGCCCGCCGCCGCCAGCACGAACGCGCCGAGCACGAGGTGGAGGCGGCCGCGGCCGCGCGCGCTGGCACGGTCGGAGGCCGCACCGGCCCAGGGCACGAGCAGGAGCAGCAGCACGTTGTCGATGGCCATCACGCCGCCGATGGCGGTGCGGTGCTCGCCGATCGCGTCGCGCACGATGAGCGGCACGAAATTGCTGAGCAGCGGGCCGGTGACCCCCGCGAACAGACCGCCCAGCCCGACGAGGGCGCACAGGAGGACCGGCGTTCGCGCGCGTTGAACGGCAGTGGCGGCGAGTTCGACCACGGCGTCAGGCGTTGTCCAGAAAGAACGCCGCAGTGACCGTAGCCACTGCAGCCCCAGGCAAGGCGAAGAACCGTCTGGCGCCCGATGGCAGTCCCATGGGACGACATCCTACGAAAAGAGGCCTCCCGGGTCCATCAAGACTGCCCCCAGCCGGATCATTACAATGTCCGACGGCTTTGAACCGATCACTTCCGCTTTTCGGGGTAGACAGGCATGCGCCACCTTGCGATTCCGGGGGTTATCGACCGTTACGCGTGGCCGGCGGAGAGCAGGTTCAATGCCGTCAGTTCTTCGGCACGATCGTCGTGTCGAGCTTCGCCGGACCCGGCGCGCTGTTCAGGAAACGCTCCGCCGACAGCACGATCTGATCGAACGACAGGCCATCCTCGCGGTTCTGCACCCGGATGCGCTGCGTGCCCGTCGTTGCGAAGTAGACGAGCGGCCCCAGGACGCCGGGCCCCCAGCCGTTGTCTTCCCATCCCCACGCGGCGAGGCCGCATCCGCTGCACGACTCGAGCAGGTACTGCGCGGCCGCGGTCGTCCCGATCCGATAGATCGGCGTGCCCTGCGCATCGACGCTGCCCGAGAACTGCACGTGCGCCGAATCGTTGTTCCAGTCGTTGCGTTCCGCCATGCCGCGAATCCACAACCGGTACGGTCGTCCGGCTTCCGCGGTGAACGTGAACTCGACGTAGCCCGCGGGATCCGCCGCGGCGGTGGTCACCTTCGGCGTGCCCGCGTCGGGAATCCGCGCGCGCGTGCCGGCGGCGGCGGTGCTCTCGGCCTCGAGGCGCCATGGACCGGCGATCGCAGTCGCCTCGGCGGCATAGAGGACGACCTCCTTCACGCCCGCGGGCGGAGGCGGCGGCGGAGGTGCCGCTGGCGCCAGCACCCGCACGTTGTCGAAGGTCGCGGTCGCCAGGCGCGTGGTGTCGTGGCTCGACACCGCGAGGCCGACGTACGCGGCGGCGCCCATCGTGAGCGTGTCACTGCCGACGAGCGTCCAGTTGACGCCGTCGGTGGACTGGAACGCCGAGATCGTGCTCGCGCGCCGCACGATCTTCACCCACGCGGGCGCGCTGCCGAACGCGCCCGCGGTGCTCGTGGAAAGCCCACCCGCCGCGGTCCGCCGCTGGAACGCGATCCCCTTGCCCGCCGACACGAACATGAAGGCCTGGGGAGCATCAGCCGTGAGCCGTTCGCGGATCATGACGCCGGCCTTGACCCACGCGTGCACGAACTCGACGGACGCCACGCGCGCGACGATGTCCGCGTCGCCGGTGATCGGCTGAAAGACGTAATGGAACGCGTCCGCGGTCCCCCAGACGTCCGCTCCTCCACCCTTGAGGGTGAACACGCCGTTGGCCGCGCTCGCGGTGCCGGCAGGGCCGACCGCGCCCACGTCCTGCGCCTTCCATGGATCCGGAAGGGCGGGCGCCGGGGTAGGCGGCGGCGGGGGCGGCGGCGGCGCGCTGACGGTTCGCACCGTCACGTTGTCGAAGGTCGCCGTCGCGAGTCGTGTGGTGTCGTGGCTCGAGACGCCAAGACCAAGATGAACGTCCGCGGGCATCGCGAACGTGTCGCTGCCGACGATGGTCCAGTTCGATCCGTCGGCGGAGAGGGACGCGGTGATCCTGCTGCCGCGGCGCTGGAGCTTCACCCACAACGGAGCCGTGCCGGCGCCGCCGCTCGTGCTGGTGGACAGGCCCGCATTCGCCACGCGCCGCTGGAACGCGAGCCCCTTTCCCGGCGACACCAGCATGAACGCCTGCGCCGAATCCGCCGTCAGACGCTCGCGAATCATCACCCCGGCTTTCACCCATGCCTGGACGTTCTCAACCGACGTCACGCGCGCGATCACGTCCGCGTCGCCGCTGAGGCGCTGCCACGCGAAGTGCAGCGCGTCGGCGCTCCCCCAGACGTCCGCTCCGCCGCCCGAGACGGCGAACGTGGCGTTGGTCGCACTGGCGCGCCCGGCGGGACCGACCGCGCCGATGTCCTGTGACTGCCAGGGAGACGGCAGCGTGGGCGCCGGCGCGGGCGCGACCACGTTGATCGCAACGGCCGCCGACGTCGTCGTCGCGCCCGCGTTGTCGATCGCGCGAGCCGTCAGCGCATAGCTGCCCGCGGAAACGTTGTTCACCGACAACTGGTACGGGCTCGTCACGTCGGAGCCGATCAACGTGGCGCCGAAGTAAAAGTCCACGCGGCTCACCGTACCGTCGCTGTCGGCGGCGGACGCGCTGATGGCAATCGTCGCGGGCGCCGTGAACGTGCTGTTGTTCGAGGGGCTCGTGACCGACACGGTCGGCGGCGCGTTCGGCGGCGGCGGCGGCGGGGTGCCGCCCGCGGTGGTGAACGCGTAGACCGCTCCCGGCGTCTGCTGGAGCGCCGCGGTCTTGCTGACGATCTTCCAGTAATACGTCGTCCCTGCGTTGAGCGCCGGCAGCGCAAAGCTGTGCGTCTCGCTCGGCGACGCGCTCACGCCGGCCCTGAAGAGCGGAGGAGACGGCGACGTGCCGAAGTAGATGTCGGCCGTCCAGCCCCACAGCCCGGGGCTCCATCGCAGCGCGGCCCCGGTCGTCGCGACACCCGTGGCCCCGTTCGCGGGCGACGCGTAGGTGGGCGGATCCGGCGGCAGCGGACGGAACGCGGCCGTCTCGACAATCCCGGTCCGGTTGGTCCACTTGCGCTCGAAGTTGTCCCGGAACCACTCGAAGAACCAGGCCTTGCGCGTGAAGTAGTTGTGCTCGTACTGCGAGCCGTTCGATTCGATCGTCCAGTTCGACGACCCGAAGATCGTCAGCCCCTGGCCGTACAGCAGCGTGCTCTTCTGGTGAAGGAAGCCCTCGTGCGCGCGGTCGCGAATCTGCACGCCGGCCATGTAGAGCCGATCGACGTGGAAGGCCTGCCAGAAGTTGGCGGGGTTGCGATACCGCTCGCCTTCGGTGATGAGCCGCACGGCCACGCCGCGCCGCGCCGCGCGGATCAGTCCGTCGGCGTGCTGCGCCTCGGTGATCTTGTACATCACAGAATCGATGCGGATCGGCTCCGCGTCGTAGAGCGGCACGGAACGGGTCGCGAAGTTCTCGAACGGCACGAAGCTCAGGTCGGGATCGATCGCGTAGAGCGGATATCGCCGCGAGAGCGGCGCCGTGATGTTCCCGAAGTCCGTGAACGCCGCCGGGTCCACCCACGCGTCGTCGAACTTCCGGCGGAAGCTGTCCACCAGGCTCGGCTGATCGGTGAAGTAGATGCCTTCGTCGGTGTAATTGCCGTAGGGCACGATCGGCTTGAAGTAGAAGTCGGAGTAGTTCGCGGCGCTCCACTGCACGACGTTCTGGGCGTCGAAGATCATGAACTTCCAGTGCAGGACGCCGCCGCCCGCCTTGGCGCGCATGGGGATCCCCGCCGCCTTCAGCCGATCGAGGATGACGACGTTCTTCGGCGTCGTCACGTTGCGCCGCGGTTCCACGAGGATGCGGACACGGACGCCGGCGTTGAAGCGCGCGATGATCGCGTCGGCCATCGCATCGTCTTCCATGAAGAGCATGGCGAGGTCGATCGCGAGCGTCTCGTTCTGGATGCGCGAGAGCAGCATCGCGCGGCAGTCCTGGTACGCCGGATCGCACATCACCTCTGCCGCTGAGGCACGAATCGGGAGAATGGCGAGGAGCGTCCCCGCGAGTGCCGCAGCACGCAGGGCCGAGGGGATATGCATGACGCGACGGCTGAAAGCACGACATGTGCCCGACGGGCTTGGACCTCGACCGTACGTGCACGTTCAGCGATATCGGGCCTGATTGCGCGATATCACGCGCGCGCGTGGCTCGCGCAATCACAATGATGCGAGGAGACCGAGTGGCAATCCGGCTGGACACGCGCGAACGAAGTGGGTCATAAAGGTTCGAATCTCTCGAACATGCGGTTGGCTGCCGCGTCGCACCTCGACGATTTCCGGCCGGGTGACGGAGCAGGGTTCGGGCGCTCCGCCGCCGCGCATGGCCGTCACAACGTTGCCTGAACAGTTGAGCAGGCGTCCGGGCCAAGTAGTCGATTCACCACAGAGAAGAGAAATGCTCACCAGACAACGTGCGACTGCCGGGCTGCTGGTGATCTGCCTTTTCGGCTTCACCGCGATGTCGTCAGGCTGCACGAGCATGAAGCGCGTGACGCTCAGTCCTACCGAGGGCGGCCCCGCGTTCGGCCGCATCCGCGTTGGCGATACGGTGTCCGTGCGACTATCGAATGGAAACGAGCACCGGTTTGCGGTCGCAGCCATCGATGGCGACACGCGGTTGGCAGCAACGGCACACGCGCCGCCCGAGCGGACATCGTTGAAGCGAAGCGGCGCTCGACGAGCGTGATCAAGACGAGCTTTCTCACTGCCGGCGTGGCCGTAGGCGGATTCTTCCTGGTGGCTTTCATACTCTTCGCCACGCAGGGGACGCTGAACGACTGAAGGGGAGACGTGCCCGTCACGCAAAAGTAAACTCCCGATGGGCCTGCCTCATCCCCGTGGGTCGTGCGTCGCGAGTGGACCCGAGGATTGCTCTGCGCGCAGGATAAGGCGGGCGGTTCCTCGAGTCTGACGCTCCTGGACGTTCGATGGCGCAGCCGAGCGCCTCGTCGCCGATGAGGCGGCCGACACGCTGACCCGTTCGAGCTCCTGACCTCCTGCCGGTTTACGCCCGGCTAGACTTCCAGCTTCCACGGTGCACGGTACTTCGCTTTCAGGAACGGTTTGACCTGATCCTGCTTCACGGTCCAGTTCGCCTCGTCCCAGTCAAGCCACGTCTTGTGGCGCATCGAGAGGTTCCCGAGAAGGCACGTCGTCGAAGACCGCACGCACGTTTCGATGTCGCTGATCGGGGTGGCGCGCGTCTTGATGCACTCGATGAAATTCTGCCAGTGCGGCACGTTCATGGCGTCCATCGCCGGGTCCTTCTCGAACGTGAGCGCCGCGATCGTCGATTTGCCGTTGGGAACCACGTAACAGCCGCTGCGGTTGACGATCAGCGTGGCTTCGCTTCCGTGAATCGACGTCGCCGCTCCCTGACCGAACATCGGCATCGGATTGGCGGTGCGGCTTTCGTACGTCAGCAGGAATTTCGGATAGCGGAACGTGGCGATCATCGTGTCTGGCGTCTCGGCATTGTCGTCGACATACAGTTTGTCGCCCATCGTGGAAATCGACGTGGGCATCGGTTCGCCAAAACACTGGTGGACGGGGTCGATCAGATGGACGCCCCAGTCGGTCATCGCTCCGCCCGCGTAGTCCCAGAAATAGCGGAACGTCGGAAACCTCGCCACGCCCACACCCCAGCGGGTGAGGTTGAAGGGAACTTTCGGCGCCGGGCCCAGCCACATGTCCCAATCGAGTCCCTCGGGGACCGGGCCGTCCGCCGGCTTGCCCCAACGTTCCTTCTTGACC